>JACPSU010000103.1 GCA_016193105.1 Deltaproteobacteria bacterium
TCATACTGGTTTTAGGGCGTATTCTAAAGATGTTTTAAATACAGTGTCTTTTATGAACAATTCAAATGGGTTTATATTTGACAATGAAATTATATTACAAGCTCTTTACCATAATTTTAAGATTGGAGAAATATCTTGTCCAACTCGCTATGATCAAGATTCTTCTTCAATTGGACTTTCAAAAGGGATTATTTATGCATTTCTTGTCATCATGAGAACGCTGAACTATTTGTTGGCTAAAAATAAAGTTATAATTTAGAGAGAGATCAAAAATTGTTTTGGTCTAAAATTTTATTCATTGAACTCTGGTTCAATGAATGAGGGAGATTCAAAATAGTTGTTTCTGGGAGTCCTTGTTTAACATAATTTACCTCTTAAAATTTGATTGATTTTATCCCTAAAAATCCCGTACACTTTAAAGATACAAGATGTTTTATTTAAAAAGGAGACTTTTATGAAAAAATATTTTTCTATATCCATTTTTGTTTTTATGGTTGTTTTTTTAATAGGAGCGGAGAGTTTTTCAGCCTTTTTAAAATTTGATTCGAAAAAATGGTCTGCCTATACCTCTTTTGGGTATTTATACGATAACAATATTTCCTTAAATCCTACCACAAATAGAAGGGATACTGCTTTAACTCACCAACAAGGGAATGCTTTTGTGGCTCAGGTTAAACCCACTTATGCCACTCCTTTGAAAGATTGGGGAATGATGTCTATATCCAATTCATTTTTTACCCAATGGCATTGGGATGCTTATCAAAGACGATATGATGTATGGGAGTATGCCCTAACCCCTAAGCTTACAACTTCCTCTATGCTATGGGGAAAAGAGATTTCTTGGACTCTACCTTTTACGTATGCAGCTATTTTTTCAGGGGTTCAAAGGAGCGCAAGAATTCCGCAGATTTATAACACGTATGATTTTTCTCCTTCTGTGACCTACGCTCATTCGGCAAAATGTGATACGACTCTAAACGCCAATATAGGATATCAAGAAAGTAAGAATGGGGAAGGCAGCCTGAGGGATCGTGATGGGAGTAACTATAATATTGGTTTTAACCAGGGATTTCGCTTGGGTGTTAAAAACGTAGATATGGATTGGAACACGGGCTATCATTATGATCGTTTGAATACGAAGGGATCGCAGTTTGATGAGCAGAGTCATAGGTATCATTTAAAAACAGCTTTTCCTTTTTTCTTTAAAACAAGTATGGGGCTTGGAGCAGAGTTCATTGCAAAAAGATATCTTCAACATACACGTTCTTTCAGAGAACATGGACAAAATTATGATATCTCTTTTGTGAAGGTTTGTCCGAATTCCATTGGGACTTCTTTAAATACCAGACTTACCAAATGGACAGCACGGCCGAGCAATATAAACTATAATCAGGTTACTGTTTTAGCAAATATGTTTTATACTTTTTAGATAAGTTAAGGGGGAAAAATGAATAAAAAACAAACAATAATAAATCTGGTAAGTGTGGGCATTCTCATTTTTACTTGGCAAGGCCAACTTCATAGTGCTTCTTCGATAGGAAAAGCCATTGAGCTTTTTGGAAAAAAAGAAGAGTTAAAATATACCAGACAAACTCAAACAGAGTCTTTAGCTGTCAACACCCCTCTTTATTATAATGATGGGATCTTAACGGGATCTAACAGTAGTACAAGGGTGTTGGTTGAAGATCCTGCTTCTCAAATGAAGGCTGCTTTTTATGTTTTTGAGGATTCTAAATTTACACTAGACAAAGAAGTCGTTGAAGCGAGCGGAAAGAAAGTTACCGTAAAGCATACCCAAGGGGCGTTAAGTGTATTTGTGAAGGGATTAAAAAAAGGAGATGAAATTCAAATTGTGACTCCTCAGGCAACCCTAGGTGTTCGAGGCACAGGTCTCTATCTGAAGTTAACTAAAGATAGGCTTTTTCTGACCATTGCTATGGGGGTTGTTCTTCTTCATGGCAAAGCTCTTCTTCCAGGTAAAATGTTTGAAATAGAAAGTGGCAATATTGTAAAGACAGAGGCTGCTTCAAAAGAAATTCCACAGCTTGATGAAAATATGAGGCTCGTCGGTATAGTGCCTGGTGCTTATAAAAATGTCCTTTGGAGTCCTGCCAATAGAAATGATACTGCAGACGAGCGACGTGATATAGCTGAAATAGACCCTACAGGACTCTAGTCATTATAAACTTACCGAATAGTGGTATAGCGCACCAGAAAATGTTATGATGGCATCGTGCATGTGCCGGTTTTGTTGAAAGAGGTCTTACAACTCCTAAAAATCAAAAAGGGCGGCGTGTATTTGGACGGGACGGTGGGGCTGGGAGGACATACAGCAGCTATTTTGAAAGAAGCCCAAGGGGTTCGTGTTGTTGGGGTAGACCGCGATCTACAAGCTCTAGAGCTTGTAAAGCAAAAACTTCATTCTGAATTGAATAAACGTCTTTTTTTATATCACGGCAATTTTAAAGATATCCTAAAATTAAAAAAGAAATTTAAACGGCAAAGATTTGACGGAGCATTGTTAGATTTAGGTATTTCTTCTTTTCAATTGGGAGAGGCTCGTCGCGGATTTAGTTTTCAAAAAGAGGGCCCTTTAGATATGAGAATGGATACGTCTCAAAAAGAAAAAGCTTTTGATTTGGTTAATACCTTGTCTCAAAAAGAGCTTTCTCAAATTTTTTATGACTATGGAGAAGAGCGTTTTTCTTCACATATTGCCCAGGTCATTTGTGAGAGGCGAAGACAAAAGCCCTTTGAAACCACCCTCGAACTTGCGAACTTGATCTCTGAGCTAACACCTCTTTGGAAAAGAGGGACTCAGCTCCATCCAGCCACACGCGTTTTCCAAGCCTTAAGAATTGCTGTGAATCAAGAGTTAGAAAATTTAGACCAGGCTCTAGAAGATGTTTTAACATGTTTAAAAAAAGGGGGAAGGCTTGTCGTGATTAGTTTTCATTCTCTGGAAGATCGTATTGTAAAACAAAGTTTTTTTCGATTCGAAAATCCTTGTATTTGCCCTCCAGATTTTCCAAAATGTGCATGTGGGAAAAAACCCTTGGGACATCGCATGACAAGAAAACCCTGGGTTCCCTCAGAAGAAGAAGTGAAACAAAATCCTAGATCCAGGAGTGCTAAACTTCGAGCGATTGAAAGGATTGGCGCATGAAGCCACAGAAAAAATTTTGGGAACAACGACAACAAAGTTTGCTTTTTAAGCAAAAGCGGCCTGTCATGACGGAACCCAAGGCTATTTTGAAAGGACTGGGAATGCTGATGGGGATTGGAGTTCTTTTAACAGGAACCATTCTTTTTTATGTTTGGAGTCGAGTGGAGGTAGTACGCTTGAATTACACTATTTTAGCGACCTCCAAGGAAGAAAGAAAACTTTTTATGCAAAATGAAAGGCTCAAAGTGGAACTGGCTCAGCTTTTGACTCCTTCTAGACTTTCTTCTTTAGCCAAAAATAAGCTTAATTTAAAGGATCCATCTCATCGGCAAATTATTTACATGAAATGAACCATTTATGATCAACTTAGGGTATCTTCGCTTTCGAATTTTAGTCATCTTTTTTATCGCGATCTTTTTTTTTCTATTTATTGTGGGTCGAGCTCTTCAGTTGCAAGTTGTCCCTAATCAAAAATTAAGAGAACTGGCTTCTCGCCAATATAAAACGGCGGTAACCTTGTCTGCTCAACGAGGAACCTTCTATGATCGCCATATGAATGAGCTAGCTATTAGTCGCAAGGTAGGTTCCATTTTTGCTAATCCCAAAACAATCAAAAATAAGAGGGCTGTAGCCTTGCGCTTAAGTGGGCTTACAGGGGTCTCCGCTTCGAAGATTCTTCAAAAATTAAAATTAAAAAAATCTTTTGTGTGGATCGATCGGCTGGTTGAAGATTCTGTAACAGCCCGCCTGCTTGCAAAGCCCATCCTGGGCGTGGGTCTTATTTATGAGTACAAGCGTTTTTATAATAATCAAGAACTTGCCAGCCAAGTTTTAGGACTGACCGATATTGATTCCCAAGGGATTGAGGGGGTGGAATATGGGTATAACCCCGTTTTACAGGGGCAAAAAAAATCACTCGCTTTATTGAGAGATGCGTATGGGCGTATTGTCTCTTTAGATGAAACTCTTTTTATGGAGTCTCAAGAAGGGCATTCATTGGTCTTATCGTTAGATAAATCACTGCAATTTTCAGTTGAAAAAGAATTAGAAGCCCAGGCCCAAAAATTTAAAGCTAAAAATGGTTTGGCGATTGTCCAAAATGCCCAGACAGGTGAAATTTTAGCCATGGCTCACTATCCTTTTTTTAATCCCAATCGTTTTCATCCTCGGGTCAGCGACCCTTCTCAAAAAGGACTTTGGAAAAATAGATCTGTTGTTGAAGCCTTTGAGCCGGGGTCTACGTTTAAAGTGATTTTAGCAGCAGCAGCTTTGGAAGAAGGGGTGTCTCCCCAAGACACCTTTTTTTGTGAACAGGGATTCTTTCGCGTGAATCGAAAGGACGCTATTCGAGAGGCCCAAAGTCATAAGTATGGATGGTTAACTTTGAGCGATATTTTAAAATATTCCAGTAATATTTGTGCGGCGAAAGTAGCACTTCAAATTGGCAAAGAGGCATTTTATCGAAAAATTGTAGAATTTGGCTTTGGTGGCCGCATCGGGATTGATGTACCAGGGGAAGCTTCTGGTATTGTGCGTCCTTTAAAAACTTGGGAGAAGATTGACTTAAGTACCATTTCATTTGGCCAAGGAATTTCTGTGACCGCTTTGCAACTGGTTTCTTCTTTTTCGGCTATTGCCAATGGCGGAAAGCTGATGAAACCTTTTTTGGTCAAAAAAATTATCGATGCAAATACGGGAGAGATTCAAGAAACAAAGCCCCAAATTTTGCATCAGGTCATGTCTGCTGAAACAGCGAAAAAATTAACGGGGATGCTTAAAACTGTGATGGAAAAAGATGGGACCGGATATTTTGCATCTCTAGATGACACGCCCGTAGCAGGAAAAACAGGAACGGCACAAAAACCTAATCTTGAAAAGGGAGGATATCTTTTGAATAAACACCTCTCTTCTTTCTTAGGATTTTTTCCAGCAGAGGCAGAGGCTGATGAGCCGAAATATACCATTCTTGTTTTAATCGATGAGCCTCAAAAGCAGTATTATGCCAGCCTTGTGGCTGCTCCTCTTTTTAAAGCGATTGCACTTCATACCTTGAGAACTTTTCCTCAGAGGGACTTGTCTCAGAGATCCTTCGCGCTTCGTGCTCAGGATGACATTCTCAAGAATGACTATCGAAAATTAACTGTTCCTGCTCCTTCCAATTTGTTAGAAGAAAAAGAGGGACTTATGCCTGATTTAAAGGGAAAATCAATGCGACAGGTTTTAGAATTTGCACAAAAAGCAGGGCTGATTATGAATGTGAAAGGCAGCGGTATTGCCGTGAGTCAGTCCATCCCACAATCCACTCCTTTGGTGCGGGGCCAGAGGTGCAGTGTGACATTTAAGCCCAACGCTCCATAAAAAGATGAAGCTTTCTGAACTTATTCGAAATATTCCCATCGTTAAAATACATTCCGCCTTAAAAAACTTAGAAGGTATCGATATTGAAAATGTGACCTCAGACTCTCGGAAGGTTACTCCTCAAACTCTTTTTGTGGCGGTACGAGGACTTGTGAGTGATGGGCATCAATATAGCGCTGCTGCAATTTCTCAAGGAGCTAAAGCGATTGTGGTTGAAAAAAAACAATCCCTAGATTCTAAAATCGTGCAGATTGAGGTAGCAGATTCCAGAGAAGCGTTGGCGCATCTTGCCAGTGCAGTGTATCGTCATCCGACGAAAGAATTGGTGTTGGTGGGGGTGACAGGGACCAATGGAAAAACAACGTCTACCTATCTTTTAGAAGCTGTTTTTAAGGAAGCACGTTTCAAGCCTGGCGTGATTGGAACGGTGAACTATCGTTATTTGGGAAAGAAGTTTGCAGCCTCACATACAACGCCCGAATCCACAGAGTTTCAGGCTTTGCTTCGAGAAATGAAGACAAAAGGGGTGAGTCATGTGGCCATGGAAGTTTCTTCTCATGCCTTAAAACTAAGACGTGTCGACGGAAGCCATTTTGATGTCGCTTTGTTTACAAACTTAACCCAAGACCACTTAGATTTTCATGGAGATTTTAAAGATTATTTTGAATCTAAAAAAAGATTGTTTACAGAACTCATCCCTAAAAGTGAAAAAAAACAGAAAGCTTCCGTTATTAATCTAGACGATCCCTATGGACAAAAGTTGTATCAAGAACTTAAAAAAATAAATCAACAGGTATCCGGTTTTTCACTTAAAAATTCTAAAGCAGAGATCAGTGTTAAAAAATTTCAATTCGATTTAAATGGACTTAAAGCGGATCTTCAAACACCCAAAGGAATGATGGCCATTGAATCTCTCCTATTAGGAGAACATAATCTTTCTAATATTTTAGGGATTGTGGGCTGTAGCTTAGCACTTCATATTCCTATAGAAACGATTCAAAAGGGAATTTGGAATTTAAAAAATGTTCCTGGCAGGCTCGAGCGCGTGGAGGCGGGACAACCTTTTTTAGTGTTGGTGGATTATGCACATACCGACGATGCGCTTAAAAATGTGGGCAGAGCCCTTCAAAAATTAAAAAAGCAGCGTATCCTGACTGTTTTTGGATGTGGAGGGGATCGAGATCGTAAAAAAAGGCCTCTGATGGCCCAAGCGGCAAAAGCTTTTAGTGATTTTGTGATTGTAACTTCGGATAACCCTCGGACAGAAGAGCCGAATAGCATTATTGAAGAAATTTTAGTCGGGTTTGAGGGGAAAAAAGAAGGAGTTTTTGTAGAAGTGGACCGTAAAAAAGCAATTCATAAAGCAATTTCAATGGCCAAATCCCAAGACATTATTTTAATCGCTGGGAAAGGACATGAAGACTATCAGATTATTGGAAAAACAAAGATTCATTTTGATGATCGAGAAATTGCTACCGAGGCCTTATGTTTACGACAGAAGAAATCCTAAAAGCCACAAAAGCAAAGCTGGTTGGGGGGGATCGCGATGCCCTAAAAACATCGTTACCTTTTAAAGGAGTTTCTCAAAACTCTAAAACCATTCATTCGGGAGAGCTTTTTATTGCCATTGTGGGGCAACGGCTGGATGGCCATGAGTTTTTAAAAGAAGCTTTTGACCGAGGGGTGAGAGGTGCCCTGGTTCAAAAGGGATGTTATTCTCCCAAAGAATTTCCCGAGGCCATGTTTTTTGAGGTTTTGGATACAACAAAAGCTTTAGGAGATTTGGCACATTTCCATCGTCAGAAATTTAAAATTCCATTGGTTGGAATTACAGGATCGAATGGTAAAACTACAACCAAAGACCTCCTGGCGCATCTTTTAAAAACAAAAATGAATGTTCTTAAAACCGAAGGAAATCTCAATAACTTGATTGGTCTTCCCTTTACACTTTTTCGTTTAAATTCCTCTCACGAAATTGCACTTTTAGAAATGGGGATGTCTTTTCCATTTGAGATTGAAAGACTATCTCAGATTGCTCAACCGACAGCAGGACTTATTACCAATATTGGAAAAGCGCATTTGGCAACGATGGAATCGATGGGAAAGATTGCCAAGTCCAAAGGAGCACTTTTCAAATCTTTGTCTTCAAAAAATATCGCTTTTATTAATAAGGATGATCCCTATCTCAATCCTTTTTGTAAAAAAGTAAAATCGCAAGTTCGAACATACAGTCTTAAAACCAAAGCAGATGCCAAGGTATCTGTAAGAGGAACTATTTTAGAAGATTTGGGTCTTAAAGGGGTTGTGATGAAATGTGAATGGAGCTTACCTCAAAAAGAAGTCATTAAATTTCATTTGCCTTTGAATGGCCAGCACCATGCTCAAAATGCACTGGCTGCCGTTTGTGTGGCTTCTTATTTTGGAGTTCCTGCGCAAAAGATAAAATCAGCCATTGAGTCTTTTATTCCAACAGAAGGACGTTCCCATATTCTCCATTTAAGTTATGGAATTATTTTGATTGATGATAGCTATAATGCCAATCCCGATTCTATGGCTGCAGGGCTAAAAATGCTTAAAAATATATCAAAAAATCAAAAAACGTATGCTGTTTTGGGGGATATGCTTGAGCTTGGCTCAAAAGAAAAGCAGTATCATGCTGAAATTGGCAGAATCATTAAGAAAATTGGGATTGATAATGTATTGACCTTTGGTTCCCTTTCTCAGTATATTGTAAAAGAGGCGGATAAAAATAAGAAAATTCGGACGTTTTGGACTTTAAATCAGGACGAGCTAATATCTCAATTAAAACAATATCTTAAGTTAAGTCCTGGCGTTATTTTAGTCAAAGGATCTCACAGTATGAAAATGGAAAAAGTGGTAGAAGCGTTAAAAACTACTTTTGGAGCAGGTGTGCCAATGGAGGGACAGACCTAGTTCATGCTCTATCATCTCTTGTATCCTCTTCATGAAAGCTTCAATGCATTTAATGTTTTTAAATATATTACCTTTCGTACGTTTGCCGCAGGCCTCACGGCTCTCCTTTTAAGTTTTGTTTTTGGCCCGGCGTTTATTCGATTTTTAAAAGTAAAACAATTTGAACAGGCGATTCGCACAGATGGCCCAGCTTCCCATTTGGTCAAGCAGGGAACGCCAACCATGGGAGGAATTCTAATTCTTTTTTGTTTAATTGTGGCAACCCTTCTTTGGGTGGATCTTAAAAATCCATATGTATGGATTGTTTTAGGGGTGACCTTGACCTATGGTTTGATCGGATTTTGGGATGATTACACTAAAATTATTCTTAAAAATTCTAAAGGTATTTCTGCAAAAACAAAACTCTTTTGTCAAATTATGTTTGCTACGTTGGCGGCCCTTTGGATGTATCAAAATCAAGCGATCAGTACAGATCTGACTTTTCCTTTTTTGAAAAATTTCGTTCTTCCCTTGGGATATTTTTATATTCCCTTTGCTGTTCTTGTCATTGTAGGAACTTCCAATGCTGTGAATTTAACTGATGGATTGGATGGCTTGGCCATTGGGCCTGTGATTACGGTGGCCGGAACATTTTTGCTGCTTTGCTACATTGCGGGGCACGCTAAAATTGCCCAATATCTTCAGGTCGCATTTATCCCAGGGACAGGAGAGCTTGCTATTTTTTGTGGAGCGATTGTGACGGCAGGCTTGGGTTTTCTTTGGTTTTCAAGTTATCCAGCGGCTATTTTTATGGGAGATGTGGGCTCTCTAGCTTTGGGCGGAGCATTAGGAACCTTAGCGATTATGGTAAAACAAGAAATTTTACTTATGATTGTTGGAGGCATCTTTGTGGCAGAAGCTGTCTCTGTGATTTCTCAAGTGATTTCCTATAAACTGACTAAAAAAAGAATTTTTAAAATGGCGCCTGTTCATCATCATTTTGAACTTTTGGGATGGCCTGAGCCTAAAGTCGTGGTTCGATTTTGGATTATTTCTATTGTTTTAGCTTTGATTGCATTATCGACTCTAAAATTAAGGTGATACGATGATCTTAAAAAATAAAAAAGTTGTTATTATCGGGCTTGCCAGAAGTGGAGTGGCTGTAGCGCAATTTGCAACGCAACGCGGAGCGAAGGTTACGGTGACAGATTTGAAGACCAAAGCAGAGCTTCAATCTTATCTTAAACTTTTGGCACCGTATAAAAAGATCAAATATGAATTGGGGCGGCATCCTTTAAAAACTCTTTTGGCGGCAGATCTTTTTGTAGTGAGTCCTGGTGTTCCATTGACCAACCCTTTGATTGAACAAGCAGTTAAGAAAAATAAAAAAATAATGAGTGAAATTGAATTTGCATTTCAATTTATTACTGTCCCCATTATTGCTGTGACTGGAACTAATGGCAAAACGACAACAACGATGATGATTGGAGAAATGCTAAAAAATGCCAAGAAAAAAGTTTTTGTAGGGGGAAATATTGGCAATGCCTTGACCAACATGCTTTTAAGTAAAGAAAAATATCAGGTTGCTGTAGCTGAAGTGAGTAGCTTCCAATTGGAACATGTTTCAAGTTTTCAGCCTAAGGTTGCGCTCATTCTTAATGTGACCCCCGATCATTTAGATCGCCATGGTTCAATGGAAAATTATCGAAAGGTGAAAGGGCGCATTTTTCAAAATCAAAGAGCTACGGATGCTCTCATTTTAAATGCTGATGATGAACTTGTAAAAACATATGCTCTAGAATCAAAATCACATGCTTATTTTTTTGGAAAAGGGGGGCTCTCGGAAGGACAAGAGGGGGTCTATTATAAAGAAGGCCGTTTTTATCTAAAGACCAAAGAGCTGGGACGAGAACAATATGTGACAGATCAAGTTAAGGTGAAGGGAGATCACAACAAGGAAAATTTTATGGCCTCCCTTTTGGCAGCTAAAATTTTAAAATGTTCTCCGGAAGCCATTCAGACGACGCTGAATAATTTCCAAGGAGTTACTCACCGTCTGGAATATGTGAAGACGAGAGGGTATGTGGAATTTTATAACGACTCTAAAGCAACCAACCCTTATTCTGTCATGAGATCTCTGGAGAGCTTTACAAAGCCGCTCATTCTTATTATGGGAGGGAGGGATAAAGGCTGTGAGTTTGAAATTTTAAGACCTTTAATCCAACAAAAAGTAAAAAATCTCATTCTCTTAGGAGAGGCGAAAGAAAAAATAAATAGAGCCATTGGGGACTATACTGAAACTTTTCTAGTGGGAACGTTAGAGGAAGCTCTTTTTATGGCCTATCAAAAATCTCGAGCAGGAGATGTTATCCTCTTTTCTCCAGGGTGTTCAAGTTTTGATATGTTTAAAAATTACGAAGATAGAGGCGATCGGTTTAAAGAGCTATTGCGAGATCTTTAAATGAACCGCAAAATTCCTTTTGACTATTGGTTACTGGTCATTGTTTTTGCCCTTGTCCTAACAGGGATTGTGATTGTTTATAGCTCCAGCTCCATTTTAGCCTCTCAAAATTATAACGACAGTTATTTTTTTCTCAAAAGACAAGCTTTCTATGCCACATTTGGATTTTTAATTCTCATCGGGCTTTTGCTTGTAGACTATCATCATTACTTTAAGATTATTTATCCTTTTTTATTTTTAAGTCTTATTTTGGTAGGAGCAGCCATGATTCCAGGGATCGGGCACCGCGTAGGGGGAGCTTCTCGATGGTTGGGAGTGGGAGGTTTTAGGTTCCAGCCTTCGGAGCTGGCCAAATATGCACTCATTTTTTATCTCGCCTATTCTTTGGCTAAAAAAGAAAGTTCCATTCGATCTTTTGCTGTTGGATTTGCCCCGCATTTGGTTGTTTCTGGTGTTTTTATCCTTCTTCTTTTGGCACAGCCTGATTTTGGTACAGCTATTTCTGTTTCCTTTATTGTATTTTTAATGCTTTTTGCAGCTGGAACGCGACTTTCTTATATTCTATCTGTACTTATTATTTCTTTGCCTTTGGTGGGATATGGAATGATGAGCGCTCCTTATCGTCGAAAAAGAATTTTAGCTTTTTTAAATCCCTGGGAAGATCCGGGGAATACCGGTTTCCAAATCATTCAATCCTTTTTGGCCTTTTATTCTGGAGGAATTTTTGGTTTGGGTTTAGGAGATGGAAGACAAGAACTTTTTTATCTTCCCGAAGCGCACACCGATTTTATTTTTTCGGTGTTGGGGGAGGAAGTGGGGCTCATAGGGGTCATGGGAGTTTTAGTTCTTTTTATTCTTTTTTTATATCGAGGCATCAGAATTGCTTTGAAAGCCCCAGATCTTTTTGGAACGTATTTGGCTTTAGGCATTACAACCCTTATTGGTTTTCAAGCTATTACCAATATTGGGGTTGTTATGGGACTTTTACCGACAAAAGGCCTTGCGCTTCCTTTTTTAAGCTACGGAGGAACCTCTCTTATTTGTAATTTAGCGGGCATAGGAATTCTTTTAAATATATCTGTTCAACAACAGGAAGTTTCGCAAAGACTATGAAACTTCTCATCGCAGGGGGTGGAACCGGTGGCCATCTTTTTCCAGGCATTGCAATTGTCCAAGAACTTTTATCCCGTAGCCCTTCTCACGAAGTTCTCTTTGTGGGAACTAAAAAGGGGATGGAAGTTTCACTCCTCCCTAAATTTAATCTTCCTTTAAAATGTATTCATATTTCAGGGTTAAAAGGCAAATCATGGGGAGAAAAGCTGTATACTCTTTTTTTAATTCCTCTGTCCATTATTCAGTCTTTTTTCATTGTGAAAAAAATGAACCCGGATGTGGTCTTAGGGGTTGGAGGCTATGCGAGTTTTTCAGTCCTTGTGGCTTCTTTTTTTCTTCGGAAAAAAAGAGCCATTCAAGAACAAAATTTAAAACCTGGACTCACCAATCGTCTTTTATCTCGTATTGCGCAAAAGATTTTTGTCAGCTTTGAAGAGTCTCTTTCTTATTTTCCTTCTGAAAAATGTATCGTCACTGGAAATCCTGTCAGAAAATTTCCTAAAAGTCCGGGTCATTCCGAGCATAGCCGTCATTCCGAACGTAGTGAGGAATCTCCTTTTACAGTTTTTATTTTTGGAGGAAGTCAGGGAGCCCACTCCTTAAATCGTGCTGTTTTAGATGCTCTTCCTTATTTAGAGCTTTTAAAAGATAAGCTTCATGTGATTCATCAAACTGGAAAATCAGATTTAAAATGGGTGGCTTCTACCTATTTTCAGCATCAATGGAAAGCAGAGGTGTATGATTTTCTTTATGATATGGAAAAAATATTTTCAGTTTCAGACTATGTGATTTGTCGTGCAGGAGCTTCTTCAGTTTCGGAACTTGCACTTTTAGGAAAAGCCTGTCTTTTTGTTCCCTATCCCTATGCGGCCCATAATCACCAAGAAGAAAATGCGAGAACTCTTGAAAAAAAGGGAGCCTGCCGTGTGATTTTAGATTGGCAACTCAATGGTCATCAGCTGGCCAAGGAAATTCGCTATGCCTATGACCATCCTCGCGAACTCGAAGAGATGAGCAAAAAAATCATCTCTTTTTCCCACCCCTACGCTGCTCAAGCTATCGTCGATCAGCTTTTATCGTTCTAAGTTCTTTTACTTTTTAAATGAAAAGTAGGGGTAAAATATGATAGACGGTAGATATGTACAAAAATTTTAATCATGCACATTTTGTAGGGATTGGGGGCATTGGGATGAGTGGGATTGCCGAGGTGCTTTTAAATCTTGGCTATAAAGTGAGCGGTTCAGATCTTTCAGCGACAGAAATTACAAAACATCTTAAAAGTTTGGGAGCCACCATCTATGTGGGGCACAAGGCCAGTCATATTAAAAAACCAGATGTCGTTGTGATCTCTTCTGCTGTATCCAAAACAAATCCCGAAGTTTTAAAAGCAAAAAAACTTAAAATCCCTGTCATCCCGAGAGCCGAGATGCTGGCTGAACTCATGCGGATGAAATATGGGATTGCTATTGCTGGAACTCATGGAAAAACAACGACAACCTCTGTGGCAGGGACGCTGCTAGCCAGCTGTGGAATTGATCCAACCGTGGTGATTGGGGGAAGGCTCAATCGCTGGGGCACGAATGCAAAATTGGGGCAAGGGCCTTTTTTAGTCGCTGAGGCAGATGAAAGCGATGGCTCTTTTAATTTACTCACTCCTACAATTGCAGTCGTCACTAATATCGACGCAGATCATTTAGATTATTATAAAAATTTTAATGCGATTAAAGATGCGTTTACCACCTTTTTAAATCGTCTCCCTTTTTATGGCGTGGGGATTGTCTGTGGAGATGATAAACCTATTCTTTCGATTTTACCTCGAGTCAATAAACGGATTGTGACCTATGGGATCTCTCAAAAATGTGATTTCCAGGCCAGGCATATTGTGCTTCAAGGCATTGTCAGTTCTTTTGATCTCTATTTTAAGGGAAAAAAGTTAGGGCATTTTTTGATTAAAGCTCCAGGGATCCACAATGTGAAGAATGCGTTGGCTTGCATTATTGTGGGGCTGGAGCTCAATCTCCCATTACCTAAGATTAAAAAAGGACTTCTGAGTTATACCGGTGTTCAGCGGCGCTTTCACATTCGAGGAGAAGTGGATGGGATTACTGTTATGGATGATTATGGGCATCATCCCACAGAAATTAAAGTAACGCTTGAGGCTTGCAAGAAGGTATGGCCCAAAAGGCGCCTAGTGGTGATGTTTCAACCTCATCGCTATACCCGAACCCGAGATCTTATGAAGGAGTTTTCAGGGGCTTTTCAAAAGGCGGAACTTTTGCTATTAACAGAAATCTACCCCGCAGGAGAAAAACCCATTCTTGGGATTACCTCTGAAAAGTTATATAAGATGATTCAAAAAAAACATAAGCATGTCACGCTCATCAATGGCCGCAGAGTTCTATGGCATGAGGTTGAAAAAGTTGCGAGACGCGGAGATGTGGTTTTAATGCTAGGAGCAGGGGATGTGTGGAAAAGTGGAGTTGAGTTTTTGGAAATGGCAAGAAAATCATGATTGCTGAATCTTTGCTTTCCTCTCTTCGGGGAAAGGTTTTTTGGAATGAGCCTTTGAGTACCCACACATCTTTTAAGAGTGGTGGGCGAGTGAAGGCCTATCTTTTTCCTGAAGATTGTGCAGAAGTTTGTACCCTGATTCGTGCATTTCAAGAAGATCGAATGCCCTATCAAGTTTTAGGAGATGGATCTAATTTTTTACCGAGCGACGAAGATTTTTCAGGTGCAATTTTAAATTTAGCTAATTTAAATTCCATTTCTATTTTAGAAGAGACTCAAGAGCATGTTTTAGTTCAAGTTGGAGCGGGAGTCGGAAAACAAAAACTTCTTTTTTGGTCTGTAGAAAACGGTTTTTCAGGGTTAGAATTTTTAAGTGGTATTCCGGGTCAAGTGGGAGGAGGCCTGTTTATGAATGCAGGAACCCATTTGGGAAGTTTCTCAAATGTAACCCAAAAAGTTTTTTTAGTGAATCAGCAAGGGGAAGCAGAGGAAAAAGTTTTGAGTTCAGATGACTTTTCTTATCGTGCGCAATCATTTGCAAAAAATAAAATCATTGTGGGGGGTGTGCTTCGGTTGACCCACGGAAATCGAGAAGAAATGGAAGCAAAAGTACGCAAAATGATGGCGGAGCGAAAAGCGACTCAGCCCCTTCATTCTCCCAATTTCGGATCGGTATTTAAAAATCCTGTCGGATTTTCTGCCGGAAAATTAATTGAATCGGTAGGGCTGAAGGGATATCGCGTGGGCAATGCGATGATTTCTCCCAAACATGCTAATTTTATTGTAAATTTAGGTGGAGCAACGGCCAAAGATGTTTTATCTTTAGTTGACCATGCTAAAAAAACGGTGAAAGAATGTAAAGGAGTTGAACTTCAGGAAGAGGTGGTCATTGCTTCCCGGGCACATTCGGCAAGACATTCCTAAAAGTAGTCATCGCAAGAAAAAAATAGTTTTCTTTTTTGTGTTTCTGTTGTTTGCAGGAGCTTTGACCTATGGGGTTTCATCTTGGGTGTGGCCTCAGCTTAAAAAAAGTTCTTTTTTTTCATTTAAAGAAAGTGTGGTTTTAGCTACGGAGCATATTTCTGAAGAAGAGCTACGGGCTTTGGTTCGCATTCCATTGGGCAAAAATATTTTTGATGTTGATTTAACGACTTTAGAGACGACGATGAAAAAACACCCTTGGATTGAAACAGCTAAAGTCTTTCGCATGCTTCCCAATAAAATTAAATTTATCGTCGAAGAAAAAAAACCTGTGGCGCTCTTATCGCAAGACTCTCTTCATTTTTTGGATGCGGGAGGGAAAAAAATTGCCCCCGTTCGTGCAGGAGAAAATACAGATTTCTTAATTGTCTCTGGTTTGAAGGCCTCACAAGTGGAAAGTGGAGCGCTGGTGTTACAAGCGTATGAATTGGCCGAGGAGTATCAAAAAAATGAGTTTTTAAAAGACTTCATTTTGTCTGAAGTTCATTGGGACGAGACTCTAGGTTTTTTTCTTTTTACAAAACAGCCTTCTTTTGAAATTCGGGTGGGAAAAGATGAGTATTCTAAGAAATTTTTGCGTCTCCAAACAGTGCTTAAAGATTTAGCACATAAGTCTTTGGCCCCAAGGCTCGTAGATCTTAATTATTCCAAAAAAGTTGTTGTCAAGCTCTCAAAATAGTGTCAATCTATAATAAATTCCTATGTTTATAGGGTTGTGTGGGTGTTGTTTAAGGGATCTAAAATGGCAATGGTAGTGTAAGGTATTGTAGGGAAATTATTTTCATGCCCAAAAAAGGTGAGATCATAGTTGGACTAGATATTGGGACAACCAAAATCTGTGCCATTGTGGGTGAAAAAACAGATGCAGGCATTGATATCGTTGGAATTGGGACATCTGTTTCCACGGGCCTAAGAAAAGGTGTGGTCATCAATATCGATTCCACCGTCGAATCCATCAAAAAAGCTGTCGAAGAAGCAGAGCTCATGGCAGGCGTTGAGATTAACTCTGTCTATTGCGGAATTGCAGGTGGGCACATCAAAGGCTTCAATAGTCACGGCATTGTGGCTGTGAAAGAAAAAGAAGTAAAAGATTCCGATTTAAGACGTGTGATCGATGCGGCCAAAGCGGTGGCCATTCCTCTGGATCGCGAAGTGATTCATGTGATTCCTCAAGAATATATTATCGATGATCAAGATGGCATTAAAGAACCTTTGGGGATGAGTGGGGTTCGTCTCGAAGCCAAAGTACACATTGTAACTGGAGCTGTTTCTTCTGCTCAAAATATTATTAAATGCGCTAATCGCACGGGACTCAACGTTTCTGACATTGTCCTTCAGCAAATAGCCTCTAGCGAAGCTGTTTTAAATAACGACGAAAAAGAATTGGGAGTAGCGCTTATTGATATTGGCGGTGGAACGACAGACATTGCGATTTTTTCTGGGGGGAGCATTGTTCACACGGCTGTTTTATCCTTAGGGGGAAATCACATTACCAATGATTTGGCTGTGGGACTTCGCACGCCAACTCCAGATGCTGAAAAATTAAAAATTAATTACGGCTGTGCCATGACTTCCATGATCGATAAAGATCAATTCGTGGAAGTACAAACAGTGGGGGGGAAAAGATCTCGAACATTTTCTAAAAAAGAACTTTCAGAAATTATTGAGCCCCGAGTGGAAGAAATTTTTTCTTTGGTTCAGCGAGAGATTATTAAAAGTGGCTATGAAGATTTATTAGCTTCAGGAGTTGTGATTACCGGGGGATGTACGTTGCTCTCAGGCATGCAAGAGTTGGCAGAGATGATCTTTGATTCACCTGTGAAAAAGGGAATTCCAAAAGGATTTGGGGGGCTTTTAGATATTGTGAGCTCTCCCATTTATGCAACGGGGGTGGGTCTTGTTCTTTATGGAAGTAAAGATGAGGCGAGCACCAAGTTTAAAATTAGAGAGAAAAATATTTATAACAAGGTCAAATCACGAATGATGGAGTGGATTACTGAAATTTTTTAATGAATGGTAAATAAAGCCAAAAGGAGAAACCTCATGTTTGAATTTGATGATAATCCAACATTAGGAGCAAAAATTAAAGTGATTGGTGTCGGAGGCGGAGGAAGTAACGCCGTTGAAACCATGGTGCGAGGAGGATTAGAAGGGGTCGAATTTATTATCGCCAATACCGATCGCCAAGCTCTGGAAGCATCCGAAGTTCCTCATCGTGTTCAGCTGGGTATGGGGCTTACGAAAGGATTAGGTGCAGGGGCAAATCCTGAGATTGGAAGAAATGCAGCACTGGAAGATCACACCAAAATTGCTCAAATGCTGGAAGGTTCAGACATGGTTTTTGTAACGGCTGGAATGGGGGGAGGAACGGGAACGGGGGGAGCTCCTGTGATTGCTCAAATTGCCAAAGATGTGGGAGCCCTGACGGTTGGCGTTGTGACGAAGCCCTTTACCTTTGAAGGCAAGAAAAGAATGCGTCAAGCTGAAGCGGGGATCAAAGAACTTCGCCAAAATGTAGATACGTTGATTGTGATTCCCAACCAAAGACTCTTAACAATTGCCACACAACAAATGCCCCTTCTTGAGACTTTTAAAAAGTGTGATGAAGTTTTACTGCATGCGGTGCAAGGGATTTCAGATTTGATTAACATTCGAGGACTTATTAACTTAGATTTTGCTGATATTCGAACCATTATGCTTAATAAAGGGATGGCTCTCATGGGAACAGGCATCGGAGCCGGAGAAAATCGAGCGATTCAGGCGGCGACTTCTGCCATTTCCAGCCCTCTATTAGAAGACATTACGATTGATGGAGCCACTGGAATTATCATTAATATTACAGGAGGGCCGTCGCTCAGTCTCTATGAAGTTAATGAAGCCTCAACACTTATTCAACAAGCGGCACATGAAGATGCTGAAATTATTTTTGGGGCGGTGATTGACGAGCATCTCAAAGATGATGTGCGTGTGACTGTTATTGCTACGGGATTTAAGAGAGCCGAAGAGCGAGAGCGCATTGGCCAAGTTTTTCCTCAGGCCCATCGTCCGACAGAAGAGGTGGTGTCTGTAAAGCCTCAGGCTCAGCCACAACCGGCCCAACCCCAAGCTCAGACGCCTAAGCGACCCGTTCGCGATATGGGAACATTAGGGTTGGATGATGATGAATACGATATCCCAACCTTCATCCGTCGCCAGACACAATCCGACATCGATCAATAACGATTAGCGTTTATTTAGGATGGCTGTGAGGACGTAAGTAAAAGCAGAGATATTGACATATTCCTCATAATCTAGCGTCCCATTGGGTTTTTTAATAAAATGGAAAGAATATACATTTTGATTTTCCTGGGAATGAATGAATAATTCATTTTCAGAAATGGTGCCGGCTTCTATTCCGTCTTTATTATAGAGTTTTCCATTAGAAATTTTAAATGATTCTGGATCTTGGGTAATTTCAAGCCATTCGCATTGAGCACCCCCCTTGATCAGATTTAGATTTATCTCTGTTTGCTCAAATTGATAGTAAACCAATTCGCAAGGCTTTATGGATCCTGCTCTTTTGTCCTGTAGATGTCCGGCTCCTCGCCACGCTCCTTGAAATGAAGCGAATGCCGTTGAGCCCAGCAATAGACAGATGAAGCATAGAATCTTTCGCATAAGAAATTTATTGTACGCGGAAGGTGCCTATTTTGAACGTTTCTCCATTGGGAAGTTTCAAGTAGAGAAGTCCAGAGATCACTTGATCGGTGATATGTGTGGCCTTAAGAGTATATGTATCTCGATCAATACGAGTGACTGGATCTAAATAGGACAGGAGTAAATAGCCTGAATCTGTGCTCGTAGGCCAGTAGTCAATATCTAGAAATTCTGAAGGATTAAATATTCCATTGCCGACCTTCACTCCATAAATTGTAACCATGCCTGTAAGAGCGTGGCTTTCATCATTGGTGAAGTTTAATGTAATTTGTTTATAGCCATTGGCCCCTTCATCGGTTGTCAAAAATCCATTCCAGGCTTTAGAGATCAATCTTTGATGAAGTCCGGTCGGCACCTGTGTGGCAAAGGAACTCACTGAAATTAAAAAAAGTGCGGTGAAAAATAAGACCTTTTTCATAACGATACCCTCCCTTATTATTAAAATGAGCGTATCGATGTTTAAGATGCTTGTCAATGTTGTTCAGGCTTTTGTATAATCTAATTCTTATGACCGAAGCTGAAGCCAAAAAGAAAATTCAAAAACTTTCTGAAGAATTGCACTCTCACAACACCCGATACTATGTGCTAGATGATCCAGAGATTTCAGATCAAAAGTATGACGCGCTTATGCGGGAACTCGAAAGCCTAGAAAAAGAATTTCCTCACTTAAAAAGTCCGACCTCTCCCACCCAAAGAGTTGGGGGGGCGCCTTTAGATAAATTTAAAAAATATACCCATCATCTTCCGATGTTGAGCCTCAATAATGCTTTTTCAGAAGAGGAGCTCGAAGACTTTGATACCCGAATTAAGCGATTTTTAAAAACGACGGATGAAATTGAATATATCGCAGAGTACAAAATGGATGGGCTAGCCGTAGAGCTGGTCTATGAACGCGGAAAGCTTTGGGTGGGGGCGACAAGAGGAGATGGCGTTCTTGGAGAAGATGTGACCCAGAATATTAAAACAGTTCGTTCCATTCCTCTGGCTGTTCCCTTGGAACTTTTAGGAAAATTTCCTAAGCGACTGGAAGTGCGTGGCGAAATTTTTATGAACGCCAAAGATTTTAAAAAATTAAATGAAGAGCGCCAAAAATCTGAAGAGCCTTTATTTGCCAATCCCAGAAATGCGGCCGCGGGCTCTATTCGCCAACTCGATTCTAAAATTACAGCTTCAAGAAGATTGGATTTCTTTTGTTATGGAATGGGCGAAGCAGATGGGAAAATATTTAAAAGTCACTGGGAAATGCTTCATGCCCTCAAAAAATATGGATTTAAAATTAATTTCACCTCTCAAAAATGTCAGGGAATTAAAGCGGTTCAAAAATTTTATCAAGAAGCTTTAGAGCATCGTGAAGAGCTGGCCTATGAAATTGATGGGGTGGTGGTGAAGGTCAATGACATCCAGCTCCAAAAACGCTTGGGAGAAATTGCCAAAAGTCCCAGGTGGGCCATCGCCTATAAATTTCCAGCATTGCAAGAAACCACCTTCATTAAAGATATTATTGTCCAGGTGGGGCGCACGGGAGCTCTTACGCCTGTGGCAGTGCTAGAGCCTGTGCATGTGGGTGGGGTCGAAGTTTCAAGGGCGACGCTTCATAACCAAGATGAAATTGATCGAAAAGATGTGCGCATTGGAGACACGGTTTTTATCCAACGAGCAGGAGATGTAATCCCAGAAGTAGTAAAAGTGGTAACATCCAAACGCACAGGGAAAGAGAAAAAATTTAAGATGCCCACTCATTGCCCGGTATGCGGCAGCCAAGCTGTTCAAGATCCAGATGAGGCAATAGCCAGGTGTGTGGGGCTGGCCTGCCCGGCCAAGCTTAAAGAATCGCTCATTCATTTTGTTTCACGTCACGCCATGGATATTGAAGGCTTAGGACGACAGTGGATTGAAACGATGGTCGATCAAAAATTCATCCATCACTTTTCTGATATTTATAAACTTACCAAAGAAAAAGTCTTGGCGTTAGAGCGCCAAGGAGAAAAATCTGCGCAAAATCTAATAGAGGCCATTGGCGCAAGTAAAAAGAAATCCTTAGAAAAATTTATTTTTGCTTTAGGCATCCGCCATGTGGGGGAAAACACGGCAAAACTGCTTGCAGAACACTTCCAAACTTTAGAAAAACTCATGAAAGCAACAAAAGAAGAACTAGAACAAATTCATGAGGTGGGATCTGTCATGGCTGAATCGATCTATGATTTTTTTCAGGACTCAAAAAATGTAGAAGAAATTAAAAGACTTTTGGCCCAAGGCCTTTCTTTTACAAAGACCATTAAAAAAAGTGGAGTTTTTTCTGGAAAAACGTTTGTCCTCACCGGAACACTTCCTACCTACTCTAGAGATGAAGCCAAAAAGATAATTGAAGGCCAAGGTGGGAAAGTCTCTTCTTCTGTGAGTAGCAAAACAGATTATGTACTAGTCGGCACCGACCCCGGTTCCAAACTCACCCACGCTAAAGAGCTCGGAATTCAAGTCATCTCTGAAGATGAGTTTAAGAAGATGGTAAAGTAAAAGTTTTGCCTTCGATGGATTCTATTTTTTGTTTGAGATCGGCGGGCATAGAAATCACTTTTTTATTGGCGTAGTCGTAGGTGACTTGGGTCGATTTTGCTAAGGCAATGAGCTTTTGAGTTTTTTGGTCTTTAATTTCATAATCCATCGTGAAGCTTTTTTCTTTCAGCTCTGAAATCCAAAGATGGATATCTAAAACATCTCCCACGAAACTGGGAGCTTTGTAGCGACAGCTGGCTTCTACCAAGATAATCGGACAGCGGGTTTGGTAATCTTTGGCATCGTAGCCTAGCTTTTTAAAGTAAGAAATCCGCGCCTCTTCCATAAAGCTAAAATAAGAGGCATTATTGGTGTGCCCCAGCATATCTACATCTGAGAAACGGACGGTTAGGGAGTGTTTATAATTTCCGGTTGACATTTAAGCACTTCAAAGATTAAGTGAATCCGCTTTGAGATGTCAATGATTCAATTAAAAACATATATTTTTTTAGATTCACTGCAACCCCAACTTGCTACTTTTGTGGGCACAACCGCCAATGGATTTCTCCCTTCTCCTTATGATGCCTCTTTATTTGTAGAAATTGCTCCTGGGATTGCCATTAATCGAGTGCTAGATTCAGCGCTGAAAGCCACAAAGGTTCGTCCGGCCTATCAAATTGTGGAGCGATCGTTTGGAATGTTAGAAGTGCACCATCCGATCCGGATCAAGGCGAAGTCAAACAAGCAGGGCTTGCTGTGCTCAAAGGTTTGGAGAGCACAGAAGAAAAAAGACAAAAACCAAAAATTGCGACCAACCAAGTCATTCGCTCGATCGAAGCCGATCAAGCCACCATTATTAATCGAAGAAGACAGGGCTCGATGGTGCTTCCCGGCCAATCTTTATTTATTTTGGAAACCCATCCTGCTTCTTATATTGCGTTTGCGGCCAATGAAGCCGAAAAAGCCGCACGCATTCATTTAATTGAAATGATTCCCTTCGGAGCTTTTGGAAGATTGTATTTAAGTGGGTCGGAGTCAGAGATTGATTCTGCCCGGGATGCCGCGATACAGGCATTGGAGTCTGTAAGCGGAGTGGAAAGTAAAGACTAAGGAGGTCACTATGTCAGATGCATTAGGTCTATTAGAAACAAAAGGCTTTGCAGCCATGGTTGAAGCTGCAGATGCTATGGTCAAAGCTGCCAAAGTAGAATTGGTTGGCTATGAAAAAATTGGTGCAGGTCTTGTCACCGCCATTGTTCGCGGGGATGTGGCTGCAGTGAAAGCTGCAACCGAAGCCGGTGCCAGAAGCGCAGAAAAAGTTGGAGAACTTGTGGCTGTTCATGTCATTCCTCGTCCACATACGAATCTTGAATCTTCTCTCCCTTTGGGACGTGGACCAGAAACAGAAGCTCCAGCTCGTCGTACCAAAGAAGCTAGAGCATAACTCGCGGAGTTTAATCTTTTATGTTTGTTGGTCGTGTCGTAGGGACAGTTGTCTCTACACAAAAAGATCCAGCTCTTTTGTCCACTAAACTTTTGGTGGTAGAGCAGACCGATATGCGCGGTTCGCCTAAAGGCGCTCATCTCGTAGCCGTAGATTCTGTGGGGGCTGGTGTTGGTGAGCTCGTACTGTATGCGTCTGGAAGTTCTGCGCGCCAAACCGAAATCACTCAGAATAAACCGGTCGATGCCGTCATCATGGGGATTATTGATACCATCACGGTCAAAGGCGAAACCGTCTTTACCAAAGAGAAGTGATGAACCAAGATCAAATCTCTCATGTGGTTGAAAAAGTACTTGAGCGTCTGAAAACCACAGAAGCTTGGTCTCCAAAAGAAGACACGGTTATTTCTCCTCTCAAATTTATTTCTAAAAGTGGTCTTTTTGATTCTGTAGAAGAAGCTGTTCAAGCTGCCATTGAGGCGCAACGAGAACTCGTTCGTCTTTCTTTAGAGAAAAGAAAAGAGTTAATTGAAAAAATTCGCGAGGCCTGTCGCGCGGAAGCTAAAAATTTAGCTGAGATGGCGGTCAAAGAAACGGGCCTGGGACGGGTCGAAGATAAAATCCAAAAAAATCTTTTGGTGATCAATAAAACCCCAGGGGTGGAAGCGGTAGAACCTTGTGTGTTTACTGGAGATCATGGCCTCACTCTGGTCGAACGTGCGCCCTATGGTGTGATTGGAGCGATTACCCCCTGTACCAATCCCACAGAAACGATTATTTGCAATAGCATTGGAATGATTGCCGCCGGAAATAGCGTGGTCTTTAATGCGCACCCCTTGGCCAAAAATGTGTGTGCCAAAATTGTTGATATTATTAATCGAGCCATTGTCGATAACGGCGGACCCCATAACGTGCTCTCTTCGATTTATAATCCGTCGATTGCAACTGCTCAAGAGCTCATGAAACACAAAAAAATTAGACTTTTGGTTGTGACCGGAGGGCCAGATGTGGTCAAAGCGGCGATGAATTCTGGAAAAAAAGTGATTGCGGCAGGACCTGGAAATCCTCCTGTGGTAGTGGATGAAACAGCAAATATTGAACAAGCGGCACGAGATATTGTGCGGGGTGCCAGCCTCGATAACAACATTGTTTGCATTGCAGAAAAAGAAATTATTTGTGTGGACTCTGTGGCAGACGCTTTAAAAGAAGCGATGAAAAAACATGGAGTCTATGAAGTTAATCCCTATCAATTAAAACAGCTTGAGAAAGTCATTTTAAAAGAAACGACTCCCAACAAGGCCTTTATTGGAAAAAATGCGAGTGTAATTTTAAAAGAAATTGGAGTAACAGTTGGCGATGACATCCGTCTTGTTTTGGCTGAAACCCCTGCCGATCATTTGTTTGTAACGCGAGAACTTTTAATGCCTGTGCTTCCTTTGGTTCGGGTGAAAGATGTGGATGAAGCTATTGAACTTGCTAAAGAAGTAGAGCATGGATTTGGTCACACCGCTGTGATGCATTCTAAAAATATTGATCACCTTCATAAAATGGCCAAGAGAGTTCAAACGGCTATTTTTGTGAAAAATGGCCCCTCTTTTTCAGGCCTTGGGCTTGAAGGTGAAGGATATACCTCTTTTACAATTGCCTCCCCAACAGGTGAAGGACTCACCTCTGCGAAAAATTTTACAAAAGAATTGCGGTGTGTCCTTAAAGACAGCTTCCGCATAATATGATGGGTCTGTTGAAAAAGTTAAAGCTGTTCAAAAAGGCCCAGATACTAGGCGCCCAAGGAGTGACGACTGAGGCGTACTTAATCGTACGTCGAAGGAGGCACGACGAGGGTAACGACGGAGATGGGA
Source organism: Deltaproteobacteria bacterium (assembly GCA_016193105.1). GTDB lineage: Bacteria > Bdellovibrionota > JACOXK01 > 2-02-FULL-40-11 > 2-02-FULL-40-11 > JACPST01. The sequence goes on from JACPSU010000103.1 coordinate 24,995, forward strand.
CTTTTTCAACAGCTTTATGATGAAACCAGCAATTGGACTTATAGAACTTAGCAGTATTGCGCGTGGGTTTTTGGCGCAAGATGCGATGATTAAAAAAGCTTCCGTGGAGCTTTTGATGTCTGAAACCACCTCTCCTGGGAAATATTTGGTTTTGGTCAGTGGCGATGTGGCTTCGGTTCAAGAGGCTACACAGGCGGGCATTCAAATAGCCGAAAGTTTTCTCGTAGATTCTTTATTTATTCCCAATGTGCATGAACAAGTTGTCCCTGCAATTAAAAAGCACTTTCAAAAAACAAAATTAGATTCTGTGGGAGTTGTAGAAACGTTGTCTGTAGCTTCAGCGATTGTTTCAGCCGATCAAGCCTTAAAAACGGCTCATGTGAGTTTGGTTGAAATGAGATTGGGGCAAGGGTTGGGGGGAAAAGGATATTTTGTTTTAAGTGGAGCTTTAAGTGAAGTCGAAGCCGCTGTAAGCCAGGCAGTTAAAGTTTTAGAAGGATCTAATATGTATTTACGAAGTGAGTTGATTGCCCGTCCTCATGAGGATTTTTCTGTGAGAGTATCGCCATGAATTTAGGAAAAGTGTTGGGAGTGGTAGTAGCCACTCAAAAAGATTCTTCTTTAAAGGCTTCAGCGCTCTATGTTTTAGAGCCTCAAGACGAACATCAAAAGCCAACGGGAGATTTATTGATTGCTGCAGATACGGTGGGTTCTCGCCCGGGAGATCAAGTGATTTGGGTTTCTTCGCGAGAAGCAGCGTTAGCGATGCCAGAAACTTTTACCCCCGTCGACGCCGCCATTATTGGAATCGTGGATTCGGTGTCTGTATGATCTTAGCCAAAGTCTTAGGCCCTGTCGTGGCCACACAAAAACACGAAGCACTCAAGGGTCGTACGCTTTATGTGGTCCAACCTATCGATAAAAATAAAAATGCTAAAGGAAATACGTTCTTAGCTCTAGATTCTGTTCAAGCTCGGGTGGGAGATCTTGTTCTCATCAATCGTGAAGGAGGCTCTTGCCGCCAAATCCTTCAAAATGATCTTGCTCCTATCAATGCCTTAATCTGTGGAATTGTTGATCAGCTAGATATCTAAGCCCCTGACATTCCAGTTCCTGAACTAAAAATTCTTTCACATGGATCTTGGAGCGCTTTTTCAATGTCTTCCCGAGAGATCAAGGAAAGATGTCCTTTTTCTATCATTAAACGTTGGGTTACCTCGATAAATTTTACAACCTGCTCAGAAGTGACATCTGCTGAACGTGCTCCAGTTGCTTCTAACGAATGAAGAATTCTTTCTGCGAGGGCTATTCGTATTTCCTTGGGGCTTCTTCCCTCCTTGCGAAGTGAACGTGTGATGTTTTCTTGGTGTTCGATCACAGAAAGTATTCTTAGGAGTGTGTCTGTGAGAGGAGAGCGAGCATGAAGTTTGACGCGGTTTTCAGCAAGAAATTCAGTTATCCCCCGTGTAAAAACTTTTTCTTGGCCTAGGGCTGGAGCATGGTGGGCAAGGGTTGCTTGGAGGGCATGGGCTTGAAAACTTTCTGTGTCCTGAGCTGAAATGATATGGGTTCGCTTAAGTTCTTCTCGGATGGAAGCAAAGGTAATATCTCTTCCTTCCAATTGCATTCTTGCAATGGCCATTAAGACGACCTCAGCACGAAATCGGTAGGTGGCTTGCACGAGATCCTGAATTGTTTGGATCTGGGGTATCGTTCTTAAAATCTCCAAGATATGGCGAATTTTATCTAAGGATAAAACAGGATCGTCTTGTGTTGTGAAAGGACTTTCAGGGTTGAGCAAAACCTGACGAATAGCTTCTTCTAAACTCATTGAAGTCGTATCCAATCCTCTTTTTTGAACAATTTCATAGGCTGAAAAAACAACATCCACTTGTTCAAAATCACTTAAAAAAGGAGGAGGACTGACAAGGAGAATTCGGAGGTCTTCTGTAGAAAGAGTCGTTTGTTCTGAGAAAATAAAGTGTTTTTGACTCAGCCAGTCTAAAATAGTTTTGGGAGTGGCTACTTGTTGGTGTCTTAAAAAAACTCTTTTTGCAACCTGTGCATAGGTACGTTCAAGACGATGGACGATCTCTTTTTCGTTGAGAGGTTCCTCTGGATGTTGTTGACGCCATTCGTCTCGGAGATTTAAAATTTGGACGATTTTAAAAAGGGTAATATAAATATAAGAAGAGCCCCACAAGTGTCCATGAATTCTGTTTATATAATGGCGAGTTTTTCTGGCTTCAGCCCAGAGTGCATCTCTCTCAAGAAGAAAAGCTTCCGAACGAAGAACAGCTCGTACCTGTTCATGAGCATTAGAAACGTCACTGGAGGAGCTTTCAATGATGTCAGGATCGGCTGCGATAGCTCCACGGATGGAGTCCCCATACGTTTGTCTTCGTTGTTCGATAAGATCTCGAGAAATTCTTTCTATATGGGAATCTGAAAGTCTTTCTTCATCCGCCTCAATCATAAGGCCACGATGCTTAAGATAGTGTTTGATATGGATAGGGGTCATTTCTTGAGAGGTGGCTATTAAAAAAGTAAGCGCTTCTTTAACATAAGATCGAATAAGTTCGTCTTCAATGTCCCTTTGAAAGCTGAGAGAAGACTCCTGAGGGTGAGCTACTGCAGCAGAACTTCGATACCTGGCTTTTAGAACGCTCTCAACAAACTCGGCAGAGATCACCAGCTTTAAGCCTTTGGGGAGCTTACGCCAGACCCGACCTGCTGCTGTTTGAAAACCGAGGCGAGGTTCATGCCAGCTTTGTTGATTTCGAACGATGTCTAAAGAATAAAGAACTTCAAAGACTTTGTCTTCAAGGGGGAGGTTTTTAGGAGCTGTCGTTTGAGAATAAATAAAATTGTTATTGATTAGAAAACATAGAAAGATTAAAAAAATCAGATAGATGCGCTTCATTTGGGCTCCGTTTTTTATAAATTTTAAAGAGGGGAAAGGGGTAAAAAACAGTTTTATATAGCATAATTTTATAGGAGGAGCAATTGATTTTGCCTAAAATTTATGCTACAAAGGAACGTTTTTATGAAAATCCTTAGGCCCATTTTGATTTTGATGTTTTTCTCTCATCTCAGTTTTGCACAAACACCTTTGAATTCTCGTCTCTTAAGTTTGGATGAGATTAAAACACAGGCGAATGAGAGTTTAAAGAGTTTTACAGAACGTACAGGAGTTGTTTCTAATTTTAGATCTTTAGCTCCAGCAAGTCCCTTGGGAATTTGGGGATGGAATGTTGGGGTAGAAGTGACTTCTCTTCCTCAAAACACCTTTGATATTTTAAGACAGCCTTTTGATTTACCTTCTTATTTTCCACGTTTTCATGTAGTCAAAGGGTTAACTCCTAATCTTGATTTTGAAGCTTCACTTTTGCTTCCTCGGTTTGTAATGGGGCAGAATGCATTGCCTCAAGAAATTAGAAATATTGCAGTGTATGGAGCAGGTTTAAAATATGCACTTCTTCGAGAAGAGGAGTTTCCAATCTCTCTAGCCGTTCGGGCCACCTATAATCGTTTGTATCTGAGTTTTTTTAAATCAGATACTTATGGGGCTGATCTTTCCTTGAGTCGTTCTGTCAAGCTTCCCATTATTCCTTTGCAGCTAACACCTTATGCTGGAATTGGATATATGGCGATTAATGGTGTATTTAATAAAAGTTTAATTGGTCTTGATGTTTCTCAGATTCATACCCTTCAAGATTATCGTTATTTTGTGGGGATGAGTACCAAACTTTTTATCTTTAATTTTACCAGCCAAATAGATGTTCCAGCCACGTTCAAAAAAATTGACTCTGTCAGCTTTAAGTTCAGTCTAGAAATCTGATTTAAGTTTCTTTAAGTTTTAACGATATTTTTTAAGAATTGCGTCAATAATGTTTGTCGTGGATTTTCCTTGGACGTAGTGGATTGTTTTGACCTGGCCCCCATTTTTAAGCACAAGGTCTGAGCCTACAATTTTATCTTTGGCCCAATCTCCACCTTTGACAAGAATATTGGGTTTTAAGGCGGCAATAGTTTTATAGGGGGTCTCTTCGTGGAAAAAAGTGACAAAGTCCACCGCTTTTAAAGCCCCCATGATTTCTGCTCTTTCTTTTAAAGGAACAATGGGACGCAATGTCCCTTTAATTTTTTTAACAGAAATATCTGAGTTTAAGGCAACCACCAAGGCATCTCCACATTTTTTGGCGGCGGTGAGATAGCGGACATGGCCGGCATGTAAAATATCAAAACAGCCATTGGTAAAAACAACCTTTTTCTTTTTGCTCTGAAGTCTTGCTAAAAGAGGTTTTAACTTTTGAACGGTATATAATTTAGAAATCCGTGTGGACACGACGCGTAAAAAGTTCTCCTAAAGAGGGGGTTTTAAATTGGTTAAAGAATAGAAAATAAAAAAGTGAGATCATCATAAAGAGTAAAAAGTGAAAAAATAGAATAGTGCCTTGGCTTACAAAAGAAATCCAAGCTTGAAGGCTTTGAATATTGAGTTGCCAAGAGGAAATTCCGCATAAAAGACCAAAGAAAAAAAGAACAAAAAGCTCATCGAATAAAAAAGCTAGAAAAGTATACGAGCTGGTCGAATCCAGAAGAGGAAGCGGTTCTTTTTTTTGCATGGCCCGAGTAGTTTTAAAAGCAGAAGGGTGAATTCCAAGGCCTTCATCTAAAGCTCTAAACTCAATATGTTCTAAATCCCCCATATCTTTTTCACTATACACGATTTAGATCTCCTTTAACATACTGAAGAATAGCGGTCACGGCTGGGGCTACGGTTTCGGTGCGTAAGATTCTTTTGCCTAAAGAGACCACATGGAATTTGGCCTTTTGGGATTTTGTAATTTCTTCAGGGGAAAACCCTCCCTCTGGACCAATTAAAAGACAAAAACGTGTGGCGCAAGTTGTTGCTAAAATATCCTTAAAGGTTTTAGAGGCTTCAAGTTCATAAAAAATAATTTTTTCATGCTGGGGATAGTGGTTTAAAAAATCTGAGAGAGTTAGAGGAGAAGAAATCTTAGGGACTTTGGTCCTTCCGGTTTGTTGGGAAGACATTTGAGCAATCTTTTGCCAACGTAAAACTTTTTGAGGAGAAGCTTTTTTAAGATCTGAACGCTCTGTGATCAGGGGAACAAGTTCAGAAACTCCAAGTTCTGTGACTTTGGGAATGAGATCATCAAATTTAGATCCTTTAGGAATGCCCTGTCCAATAACAATTTCAAGAGGTGATTCTTTATCTGTTTTTTGAGAGGTTAAGATTTGAAGTGTTGTTTTATTTTTATCCATAGCTGTGATTTTGGCACTAAATTCTTCTTCGCCCCCATTAAAAAGATACAAAGGATCCCCTATGTTCATTCTTAAGACATTTTTAATATAGTGGTGCTCTTCTTCTGTCAGAACTAGCGAAGAATGGGGTTTTAGATTTTGGTCTATAAATATTCTACTCATACACTATAGCCCTTTATCAGTAGAAATTTTCCCTGTCAAAAGATTAGATTTGTTCAAAACTGCTAAATATTACACAACTAATTGATATTATTTATATTTTTAATATCGCTGTTTATGATTCGCCTACAAAATGAACATTTTTTAGGCAATTTAGGGGTCTATGTATGCACAATAAATTGGCATATTTGTTGCTTAAACTAACACCTGGGGGAAATCATGATACTTAATAAAAAGAAACTTTTTACTGCCTTATTTTGTGCTCTTTTAATGACAGGGAGCGCTTTTGGTTCTGCCTTAGATCAAGAAGTGATTCAGGTGCTCCGAAGGGTTCTTCAAAGGATGGCTCCAGGAGAAATCGCTCAAATTGAAAGAGAAGGAGTCGCAGGTTGGCAAAGGGTGACAATCAATGCTCTGACTCAGGCGATTAAAAAGGATATTCCTGCAACAGAAGTCTATGATGCTGTTTTAGCGCAACTCAAATCTCCAGATGAGCTTTCAAAATTTATAAAAACGCATCCTGATGTTGTTTCAGATTTAAAACCAGGGCTTAAAGAATCTATAGAAAGGCTTATGTTAGAAGGCCAAGCAGAAGTGCAAGCTGCTGCTGTTGCTGTTGTTACTCCTGGCACAAAAACTATTTTTTTGGGGGGGAGTAATCGATTGCGAGCTTTGGTAACACCGACAGAGGATGAATTGGCTGTTCTTCTGGGGACGAAAAAAGCAGGACAGGAGGCATTTGCTGTTGCCTCTCCTTCTCATCAAGAAGTGCTTCCTCAATTTTTAGATAGGAGCCTTCTTCCTGGGGTAGCATTTACAGAGAGCATTGTTCCTGAAGCTGAAAAAGAAGTGATTTTGTATGCGGCTTTTCCAAAATTTAAAGTTTCGGAAGATCTTTTCAGATCTCATCCGCAAGAATGGATTGCGCTTCTTATTGAGCATGGGGAGTTTACATTGGCCGGTTCCACTGTTACGGAACGAGGAGCCCAGTATGTTTTAAAATCAGCACATGCAGGAGGGGTAGAGATGACTATTTTTTCTACTCTTTCTGCCGATGCTCAAATGACAACAATTGATCTTTGTTATTTATTCAGGGAAAAAGGCGCTGAATCTTTTGTTCCATATCGACATCATTTTGTCTATTTAGATAATACCGTCGGAAGTCACGCCATTATACGTGATGGCGAATCCATCCTTGAATCCATTTTCCATTAATTAAACACACACGGTGCAATTTCGGCCTTTACGTTTAGCTTGATAGAGAGCTTTGTCCGCTCTTAAAACAAGTTTCTTAGGATTTTTTTCTTTAGAATATCCGGCAGCTCCAATGCTAATGGTAAGTCCTTTTTTCTTTTTATTTTTAATTTTATATGAAAATTTTTTATGAACCACTGCTTGGCGGAGTCGTTCCGCCATCTCTTGGGCTTTTTTAGGGGGAGTTTCTGTGAGAATAATAGCAAATTCTTCTCCACCATACCGAGCGATGAAATCTGTGCTTCGAATATTTTTTTTCAAAACCTGGGCAATGGTTTTTAAGGCTTTATCTCCTATAGCATGTCCATGCTCATCATTATAATTTTTAAAATAATCGATATCGACTAAAAGCAAAGACAAAGGATGTCCATAGCGGTCAGAGCGTTCGACTTCTGCTTGTAGTTGGGCCCAAAAATAACGTGGGTTTCCTACCTGCGTGAGTTCATCGGTTACCGCAAGCTCGCTTAGTTTTTGAGTGCGATCTTGGACTGTTTTTTCAAGCCCTTCATTGATTTGTTTTAATTCTTGAACGAGCTCTCGATTACGTATTTCCAAGTCAAAACGTTCTAAGGCTCGTTGAACAATGAGTTTAAGCTCATGGTTATTCCAAGGCTTAGTAATATATCGATAGAGGCCCCCTTCATTAATCGCTTCGATCAAATCTTCCACATCCGTATAGCCTGTCAAAATCATCCGAAGTATATGCGGATGAGTTTTTTGAAGAGTTTTAAAAAACTCAATTCCTGTCATCTCTGGCATTCGTTGGTCACAAATGACAAGAGAAATGGAATTTTTTTCAACAATCTCTAGTCCTGCTTTGCCACTATCAGCCGTATAGACGGTGGCTACGGTCATAAGAGTGCGTTCGAGTGCTTTTAAATTTTCTATCTCATCGTCGATAAGAAGGATAGAATGCCTTGTGCTTTGCATGAAAGTAGAGTAAGCAATTCATGTGAAAGAGTCAAATAAAGTCAACATAATAGATGAATTTTATATCGTGAAGACCGTCGCGCAGACCGAGCGGGCACGGTTCGAGCGAAGCGAGAGAGCGAGGTCGAGCGCGAGCGCGAATTCCCCGCTGGGGAATTCGATAGCGTGTCTGAAAGAGATAAAATTCATCTATTATGTTATTTTCTTTGTTTCTTTTCTGTTTACTTACTCTACTCTTCAAGCGCAGACGGGGGAGGAGAAGTTTTTGAAATGGGTGGAGAGGGAGATTGAGAAAAATAATAAAAAGGATGCTATTGAAGTTCGGCCCTTAGAACAAGCCAAAGCATTTTTCAATGGTCCCAAAGATTCCCCTTTAGAAAAGAAAATCACGGTCGAGCCCACGGGAGATTTTATTTATACAGAGATTGCAGAGCCCTTTGAGGGGGATTACAAAAAAGCAGTCCGTCTGTATTGGGATATTACAACAGGTAAACAAAAGCCTAGTCTTTTTATTGAAAGCGGGGCGGGACGGGATGAGAAGGTTACAAATCTTCGTTCCATAGATAACGGAGTCGAATTTATCTCAGATCGTGTGTATCAAAGCTCTTTGGCATTTAATAGTCGAACAACCATTCACCTTCATCGTTTTGATGTGGAATCTAAACATTTAGTTATTGTCGTCAATGAAATGGTCAAAGATTGGGGTGCGGAGTTAGCTAAAAAGAAAGTGAAGCGACTCTCCAAATCTTATTACCCTATTTTTCGCGATTTAAATATTGATGTCTATCAAGAAAGTGAGCCCAATAAATTTTGGTACCACTCTTATGCTCTTTATAAAGGGCAAGGGATGAAATCGACCAACCTCTCTTTAAATGTGGCTAAAAAAGTGGGAGATGTTTTTTCTTTTGGAATGCTGGATAAGGGATTGAAGGCTAAGCTGACTTCTGAGGCGATGAAGATTTGGGAACGTCGTCGCCAAGTATTTCAGGATTTAATTCTTAAGCCTTAATTTTTAGAAAGATCCAAAAAGGGGAGATAATTAGCTTGGGGATGAAAGTAAAATCCCTTAATGTGTGTAGAGTAAACGGCCGTGTTATTCAGATGCCATAAGGAAATATAAGGGACATCTTCTGCAACTATTTTTTGAACCTCCGCATAAATCTTTTTTCTCTTTTGAATATTCAATGTGATGCGTCCTTCTGAAGTGAGTTTGTCGACTTTAGGGTTCATATAGAAGACCCTATTTTTTCCGGGAGGAACATTCGAAGAGTGAAAGATTTCATACAAAATATCTGGATCTGTGACCCCAACCCACCTGGATGAAAAAAGTTGAAAATTTCCGGTTTGAATATCATTAAAAAAAGTTCCCCATTCATGAGTTCGAAGCTCAACCATAATGCCCACTTTTTTAAGATGATCCGAAATAAGCCGAGCCGTATTGACGGCTTGAATGTCGGTAGAAGTTTTAAAAATGAGCGTCATAGGAAGTGATACGCCTGATTCTTTTAGCAGTTTTTTAGCTTTTTGGGGATCATAGGTGTAAGAGCGAACAGCGGGTTCAGTGTACCCATTTTGAGAAGATAAAATAGAATTGGCAGGGGTAGCCATATTTTCTAAAAGATGTTCAATAATTTCTTCCCGATGGATAGCATACGCAATGGCTTGGCGAACTTTTTTGTTTTTTAAGAGGGGATCTTTTAAATTTAATCCCAAATATGCGTATGTAATTCCCGGACTTTTGGTAAAACTTAAAGTAGATTCCTTTGAAAGCTTTGCTAAGGAATCATAGTTTAGAGCATTTTGGATGAGATCAACCTCTCCTTTTTTTAGTTTTAAAACTCGAGTGTTATCATCTTTAATAACTTTAAAAACGAGGTTTTCTAATTTGGGATTAAATTTAAAATGGTCAGGATTTCGTTTGAGTTTTAAAGTATTGGGTTCTTTTGTCACTAATTGATATGGGCCAGATCCTAGGGGGAGCTCTTTGGAGTCTTTTGGGAGATCTTTTTGCTCTTTCGCCTGCATGGGCATGGCTTTAATGAGGGTTAAGTCTGTTAAAAAACTAGCTTGGGGAGTTTTAAGGCGAATTTCTAAAGTTAAAGGATCAAGAGCTGTGACTTTTTCCACATTTTTAAATCCACTTAAGAGGGGAGATCCAAAATTGGGGTCTTGAATTTGTTTTAGAGTAGAAACAAAGTGATCCGCCGTAATTGGAGAGCCATCCGGAAACCTCAAATTGGGCCTGAGCGTAAATTGATAGGTCGTATCGTTTAAAGTTTTCCAATTTAAAGCCAAATGAGGTACAATTTGTAAATTGTTGTCGATCATGACCAATGCGTCATAGAGCAAGGTATCGATTCTCTGAGAAGTAGCGTCTAAAGCAAAGCGGGGATCCAGATTAGAAGGCTCAGCATCAATGGCGATAACTAGGGAGTCTTTTGGAGTCAAATTTTGTCCAGAACAGCCGAAAAGAAGAAGAGAGCCTATCATTATGAGGAAACGTATGACTAACATGGTTTTTACTATACGGAGTTTAAAACTCCTTTGTCAAATGGTTGTCATCGGGATGAGCATGGCCTCCTCTCTTGGTTTTTCAGCCTCTCGATCAGACATTCAAAAAAAAATCACTCAGATCTTGTCAGACCCTTCTCTCAAGAATATGCAGATTGGCATACAGGCCACTTCATTAAAAGCAGATGAAAAGGTTTTTGAATATCATCCTGCAGATCTCTTAAAGCCAGCTTCGAATGTAAAGCTTGTCACAACACTCGCCGCCCTTAAATACCTGGGGCCAGACTATCGATTTAAAACCAAACTTTATACAGATGGGGTCATTAAAAATGGCATTCTTCAGGGGAATCTCTACATTAAAGGATTCGGGGATCCCTTGCTTGTTTCAGAGCAGCTTTGGTTTTTGGTCAATGACTTAAAAAGAGTGGGTTTTCAAGAAGTCAAAGGAGATCTTATTTTAGATGATTCTTTTTTTGATCTTATTCGCACCGTCAGAGATGGACATCCGGCGAATGGCAATGGCAGAGATCGTGCCTATGATGCTCCCTTGGGGGCGTTATCTGTGAATTTTAATACGACAACCGTCTATGTTTATCCAGGATCAGCGGTGGGGAAGAAAGCAAGAGTGGTGATAGACCCAGATAATACCTATGTAAAGGTGATCAATCGTTCGAAAACCCTTCGTGCAAATACTTCACTGACTCTAGATGCGTCACGAGAAATTGGAAAAGTGAGCGATACAATTATAGTAACAGGAGGCATTCCCCTGACGTATCCAGTGAAAAGATTTTATCGGAATATTACGTATCCTCACCTCTATGCAGCCGCTCTTTTTCGTCGGTTTTTTAAAGAACAAGGGTTAAGTGTTCAGGGGAAGAACCAGTTTAAAGAGGTCCCTCCTTATGCAAGGGAAATCTTGGTCTATGAATCTCGACCTTTGAGAATTCTTGTGGGAGATTTAAATAAAATCAGCAATAACTTTGTGGCTGAACAAATGTTAAAAACCATGGCCGCAGAACTTAAGCAACCTCCGGGATCTACCGATAAAGGATTGAGTATCTTGCAGGGATTTTTACAAGAAATAGGGGTGAAAGATCCGTACCAGTTAGTCAATGGTTCTGGTTTGTCTGCTGATAACAAAATGTCTTCAGCTCAACTGGTAGAAGTCTTAAAATATGGGTATAAAAATTTTGGAGTTTTCCCAGAATATATGGCATCGATGGGGATTGTAGGGGTCGATGGAACAGTGAGTTTGCGATTACAAAATACAGTGGCACAAGGGCGTATCCGGGCAAAAACAGGATCGTTATTTGGAGTGAGTGCTTTGTCAGGATATTTAAATACATTGAATAATGAAACGTTGGCCTTTTCGATGATTATGAATGATCCACAAGATCGGACAGAGCTGATGCAAGGGATTCAGGATAAAATTCTTTTAACCTTATGTGAGTTGAAATGAAAAAGTATTTATTTTTTGTCCTTCTTTTCTTTTTGAAGACCTCTTCTTCTTATGCCGTGCTACCCCTTCCATATCCTATTGACTATTTAGAGAAGGTTCCGGCTATTGAAAAGGAGGAGTTGACGGAAGCGGAAAAAATTGAAGAGGCTCCTCCAACAGAATTTGCACCCATTACACCACCGGACTTTAGAAAACAAAAAGCTCTTGGGTATGAGCCGGATGTAACCTTTCGTGTTCCTCCGGGGCTCAAAGACAAAGTAGATTTTTGGAAATTGATCTATCATTACTATTCGGTAGACCAATATGTTCTTCACGATAGTGACTATAACCTTATTTATAGATCAGTAGATGTTTCAGGCATCCATCGAAAGAATATTAGTTATCGTGCCCAAAGAAAACTTTTGGGCCAAAAACTTGGGGTCCATAAGCAAGAAATCCGAGCTCTTTTGTCATCTGTTCATCAAAAACAAGCACATCCAGAATCTATGACTGCAGAAGAGAAAAAGATCTTTGATCTTTTTAGAAAGGTCGATGCTCCTAAGAAATTTTGGAATGCACGGTATAATATTCGTTCTCAATTGGGACAAAAAGAGCGTTTTCAACAAGGCATTATTTGGGCGGGCCGATATCTGCCCATGATGGAAAAGATTTTTCAAGAAGAAGGGGTCCCCATTGAGCTCACACGTCTTCCCTTTGTGGAGTCTTCTTTTAATATCAAAGCCAGATCTAAAGTCGGAGCTTCAGGGGTGTGGCAATTTATTCGTTCTACGGGTCGACGGTATTTGTCTATCAATGCAGCGGTTGATGAAAGAAATGATCCCATTGAGGCCACTCGAGCAGCTGCAAAGCTTCTAAAAACCAATTATCGTTATTTGGAACATTGGCCACTGGCTGTGACCGCTTATAATCATGGAGCTTCTGGCATGCAACGGGCGGTAAAAAAAGTGGGAACGAAAGATATGGCTACTATTATTGCTCGCTACCGGAGCCGAACGTTTGGTTTTGCGTCTAAGAATTTTTATGCTGAGTTTTTAGCAGCACTTGAAACAGAATTAGAATATCAAAAATATTTTGGAGCCTTGAAAACAGAGGCCCCTTTGGATTTTGAGGAAGTAGATATTCAAAAATATATTGGGATTCATGTGCTCACTCGCTATACGGATATCTCTAAAGAAGTCTTAAAAAGATATAATCCGGGACTCACAAGTCATGTTTTTGCAGGGAAAAAATTTATTCCTCCCGGTTATCGATTAAAACTTCCCCATGGAGCCAAAGAGGCTTTCTTAGCTTCTTATGATGAGATTCCTTCTCAGCTGGTGGCCAAAGCTCAAAAAAAGTTTATCTATCATCGTGTACGAAGGGGAGATACTCTAACCTATTTAGCCCGTTTTTATGATACCTCAGTTGGAGAAATCCGACGTGCTAACCGCATTGGCCGATTTCTTTACTCCGGGCAAACTCTCATCATTCCCAAATGAACTCTTCGGATCTTCTTTTTACTCCGCTTGGTGGCTTAGGCGAAATTGGGATGAACATGATGGTTTTGGAGAGCGCCTCCGATGCTCTGATTATCGATTGTGGCGTTATGTTTCCGGACAGTCGAGACTATGGGGTAGATCTTATTCTTCCCGATTTTTCGTATCTAGAAAAAATTAAGCACAAAATTAGAGCTCTTCTTTTAACCCATGGCCATGAAGACCACATTGGAGCTGTCCCCTATCTCTTGCGGGTTATTAAACCTAAAATTTATGGAAGCTCTTTTACTTTGGCTCTTTTAAGAACTAAGTTAGAAGAAGATCATCGTCATCTTTCTGTGAGTCTGAATGAGACCAAACCGAATCAAAAAATAAAGCTCGGGGTATTCTCAGTCGAGTTTTTACAAGTGACTCATAGTATCGTAGATGGCATGGGGTTGGCCATCCATACGCCCCAAGGAACGGTCATTCATACAGCAGATTTTAAGATCGATTCTGGATCTTACCGAGGGAAAAAAATAACACTTCAGAAGTTTCAGGAGTATGGGAAAAGAGGGGTGACTCTTCTTCTTTCAGACAGCACCAATGTGGAGCATCAAGGAAAGTCTTTATCAGAAGAACAAATTCACCAAGAGCTTGAAAAAATTTGTAGAAAAGCGCCTGGAAGGATTATTTTTTCTGTCTTTGCGACCAATATCCGTCGGATGGAACAGGTATTACAGATTGCGTTAAAATTTAAAAGGCGCGTTGTGCTTTTGGGGCGAAGCATTGAAACCAATGTTCCCATTGCCGTTGATCAAGGATTTATTGGCGCGAAAGAAGCGTCCGCGCTCATTGATAGTCAAGACATCGATGAGGTTCACCCTGAACAGCTCATGGTTATTTGTACGGGATCTCAGGCAGAGGAGCATTCAGCTCTTTGGCGCATGTCTCAGGGGGAGCACAAACACATTCGAATCTCAATGGGAGATTGGGTGATTCTCTCTTCTAAATTTATTCCAGGAAATGAAAAGGCAATCTCACGTCTGATCAATAATCTTTATCGACGGGGAGCAGAAGTTTTTTATGAAAAAGTGGCCAATGTGCACATTTCAGGACATGCCTATGCGCAAGAGCTTAAACAAATGATTGAAGCTGTGAAGCCTCGTTTTTTTATTCCGGTGCATGGGGAGTATCGCCATTTGGTCAGACATGGCCAACTTGCCCAGTCTTTAAAAATTCCTCCCCATCATATTTTTGTTTGTGAAAATGGGGATCGAATTTTATTTTCAAATGGAAAAGCACAGCGGCTAGAACCTTTAGAGTTTCAACCCCTTCTTATTCAAAGTGAAGGGAAGGGGCGTCTTGAAACAGAGGTTTTAAAAGAAAGAAGGCAGCTTTCTCAAACAGGGGTTGTGTGTGTCATTAAATCTATCGATGGTCTCCATATTTATAGCCGAGGCGTTTTGGGTGAGGCCGAAAACAAAAGTGTGACCAAACGACTTAAAGAACATCTTTTAAGATTTTTAAAAGGGACCAAACTATCCGACAGTGATCTGCAGGAAGAACTCCGCCTTCAAACCAGACGGTTTTTCAAAGAGGAACTGGGCATCAAGCCCGTGGTCTTTCCTATCCTCTTGGTTCGCAGCTAAGAGATATAGTTTATTTCTTTTAAGAATTTTTCGATTCTGAGGTTCACAAGCTCTGGCATATCCATGTGGGAGCAGTGGCTTCCTTGAGGGACTCTCAAAAATTGAGCCTTCGGGATTTTCCGGTACATATGATATTGGTTTTGAATTGGAGTGATGAGATCGTTGTTTCCCCCTATAATTAAGGCTGGAA
>JACPSU010000104.1 GCA_016193105.1 Deltaproteobacteria bacterium
TTTGAAGTTCTAGACCAAACCTCAGATCTGGTTTATCAACCCCATATTTTTCCATGGCCTTATCATACGTCATCCGAGGAAAAGGAGTTTTTAACGTCTCTTTTTTGGCTTTCTTAAATACTTCGACCATGAGTCCTTCCATAAGCTCCATCACATCTTCTTGATCAATAAAAGACATCTCAATATCAATTTGCGTAAATTCAGGCTGACGATCCGCTCTTAAATCTTCATCTCGAAAACAACGCACGATTTGAAAATATCGCTCAAATCCAGAAACCATAAAAAGTTGCTTAAAAAGTTGGGGAGACTGAGGTAGCGCAAAAAACTGGCCAGGATTTACACGACTCGGCACCACATAGTCTCTGGCTCCTTCGGGGGTACTTTTAATCAAAAATGGGGTTTCCAATTCCAAAAAATTTCTTTGCGCCAGATAGTGGCGAACGAGCTGAGCTATTTCATGACGTAAAATAAAGTTTTTTTGAAGTGAGGGGCGTCTTAAATCTAAATATCGATATTGAAGACGAACGCTCTCTCCCACGTCCGCTTCATCTTCGATGAGGAAGGGGAGCGTTTTTGCCGAACTAAAAATTTCAAGCTCTGAAACGATCACTTCAATTTCACCGGTCACCATTTTTTTATTGATCATGCCGGCTGGGCGAGGATGCACTTCGCCTTTAATCGCAATCACATATTCCGAGCGAAGTTGATTGGCTTCACGATGAACCTCTGGGTTAATTTTGGGATTAAACACCACTTGGGTAATGCCAAAGCGATCGCGAAGATCAACAAAGATCACCCCGCCATGATCGCGACGTGTTTGAATCCACCCCATGAGGACAACGGTCTTTCCCTCTTCTTTTTTGGTCAGAGAACCACAGTTATGTGTTCTTTTCCATTTCATTTAAGATATCTCCAAAAGGAATCGATTTTTGTTCTTTGGTGTTCATATTGCGCAAAATGGCTTCTCCCTTATTCATTTCATCCTCTCCAATAATTAAGACAAAGCGACTATTCATGCGATCTGCTTTCTTCATCTGCGTTTTTAAGGGATGATCGTCGTAATCAACTTCTGCTCTCACCCCCTGGAGTCTTAGTTTATTAATGAGTCCATACGAAAAGGCTTGGGCTTTCGGACCCAAAGCTGAAATAAAAAGATCCACATAATTCTGAGGGGTCGCCGACCCAAGGGGCACTTTCTTTTCCAAAGCAATAATCAACCGTTCTATCCCAGACCCAAACCCTATCCCTGAGACATCCGGCCCTCCCAAAGCTGCCACTAATCCATCGTATCTGCCCCCACCCCCGAGTGCACTTTGCGCCCCAAGATCTGAAGAGACGATTTCAAATGTAGTGCGCACATAGTAATCCAACCCTCGCACAATATTGGGATTGACTTCAAAAGTAACATTGAGCTGATTGAGAGATGTTTTGACCCCCTCAAAATGAGCCCTACATTCGGCGCACAAATGATTTGTCATCTGAGGAGCAGACACGGCCACTTTTTGACATTGCTCATTTTTACAATCCAAAATCCGAAGAGGATTTTTTTCGAGACGTTTTTTGCAATCTTCACACAGTTCAGAGATCCTATGTCTAAAATGTGCCAAAAGCTTCTCTCTATACCCCGGCCGACAGGCTTTACATCCCAAAGAGTTGATTTGAACTTTAAAATTTTCAATTCCAATGGCTTGATAAAACTGAGTGAGCATAAAAATAACTTCCGCATCGATTCGAGGAGAACTTGCACCAAAGACTTCCGCCCCCAATTGCATATGCTGACGGGTGCGCCCTTTTTGCATTCGCTCATATCGAAACATGGGACTCATATAATACAATTTTTGATACGGATCGGGATGGTAGAGCTGGTGTAGTCCCCATTTTTATCGGTAAATATGTACATCTGTTTTTCAACAATGTCTGTGGCTGTGCCAATGCCGCGCGTAAAAAGCTCTGTTTTTTCTACGACAGGAGTTTTAATTTCATAAAATCCAAAGGATTCAAAGATATGACGGGCTTTTTTTTCAATATCTGCCCATAGGCAAGATTGGGGGGGGACAATATCATCCATCCCCTTGACACTGGTATAAGACATAACTTTTTAGAAATACCACGTGGAGGAAAACAGTGTCAATTCTAAAGACTTAGGGCTCGCCCTTACGCTGCTTTTTTCTGATTGTTTTGGATCGTATCTTTTTTCACAGGAACAACCTGAGGCTCGCCTTTGGTCAAAAAGATGACCTGTAACGTAATCCCCACCACACAGAGAAGCGATACCGCTCCAAACACATATAATAATGTTTCTACTACCATGTCTTTCTTATCGGAAAATTGCTTGAAATCTTAAGGAGCACAATAAGCAGGAGAAGAAGGGCATCCGAAGAGTTTATTGAAAAATGGATGGGCCCTCAAAATCTTATTCACACGAGAATCAGAGTCTGGATGAGGATTGGGCATCATCTCAAACGTCAGCTCTTTTCGCACCCGAGCCACATACTGAGAAGAAGGCTCACAAAATCCAACAGATTCTAAAACAGCCCCTCTCATTTCTTCTTGGGAGAGCCCCTGTATTTGGCGCATTAAAAGCTCTGTAGAGAACCAATCCGCAAAAATTTCTTCGATATGATGCACTTGAAAATCCAAGCCGGGTTGCTGAATACAGTCCACAAATTTTTTCCAAAAAGAGCGCCAGGCCTCTTCATGAGGCTGAATGGAGTGCCCCACTTCATGGGCCAGCTGACCAAACATTCTCCAATAAGGAGCATGCAGAGAAAGTCCATTCACCTGCATCTCATTATATCCTCCCTCCCCCAAATAAGATGCATTTTCTTGAGTCACACTCCCCAAAAGCCCTAGTTTTGTCATGATACCAGAGCTCTGAGAGGGCCAATCCACTTGAATGTCTTGAATTTTTTTAAGTCCTTCTTTTTTAAGAGGACTTTTCTGTGGAACCTCTGTTAAAAATTTTTGTGAGAGTCCCTTAATATCTCTCAGTATGGCTTCCACTCTTTGACGTTTTTCTTGTGGAAATAATTCCGTGGTCACACGTTCCACAAAAGTAGGATTTTTAGGGAGCGCATAATAAAGATCCGTTTTAAATTTACTATATTGAGCCGTCACAAAATTTTTAACATACGCTTTTAAATCCTCTTCGGGAAGATTTGTAAAGAGCACCTCATACACTTTGGTTAATCCTTCATGAAGCTTTTCATCTGAAAGCTCTTCTTTGATGAGATCAGCCAACTCAAATCGCTGATCCCAGGTAATGAGTTCCAGCGATTGAAGCTGATCTAAAGCATTGGCATGAACTCGATAAAGATCATCCTCATAGTCTTCCAATACCGTTGAATTCCTATGCGTATAGTGCGTCTTAAAAAACTCAGCCATCGCTGCTCGGCCATGTTGATTCAAAAAAGAGCTGTGGGCATCGAGCGCTTCTTGAGGATCCACTCGCAGAAGAGGATTGGAAGGGGTGATGGCTGCCAAACGATTTTTCATCTTTTCTGAGTAGCCTGACACCTCTGCTTCAATTTCATGATACTTTCTCTCATTAGCTTGAGCTATTTGATTGAGTGCTACCGTATCCTTTTGTTTTTTTTCGCACGCCACTTCTCTTAAATTGTGACAGGCCCGAAATTGATCAAAACTTTGTCGATCTTGGAAAAAATAAATTTTTCCTGGCGTTTCATACGTCAAGGAACAGGAACTTAATTGTTCTGTTGAAAAATTTTCTACAATTTTTAGAGTATCTCCTACTCTTACCACGACCGCTTTAAAATCAGCATCCGGCTGAGGGGCTTCTTGAGCAAAAGCCAGAGAAAAAAATAAAAGAAATCCCAAGCTATACTCGATGAGTATATTAATAAAAAATTTCGACATAATCATGCCACAATTTTAAAAAATTTTGATTTTGATCTGCACATCCTGTTAAGGATTGGAGTTGAAATTCGAAGACACATTTTTGAGCAGGGGCTTTCATTTTTTTAGATTTTTCTTCCTTAAGAAATGTCTCTGTTTCTAATTTAAGACGCAGATAATCAAATTCTCTGATCTTTTTTTCCTGAATCTGAAGTGAATTCTTCCACCGTTTGGCTCTCCACTGTTTTTTTGGGAGATAATGGACTTGAATACGATCTGCAGTTCCCATTTTTCGATTTAAATACGATATCTCAAGCTGATCTATAGACTTTGCCCATCCGACCGTAATAGTCGCCACCCCCAAAAGAGATAACAAACTCACCCAAAACAGCCCCTTGCTCATGATACTGTCTTATCGGAGTTAAAATGCTTCGGCTAAAGAAGAAAGAGTGAAAAGATTGCGGTGAGATTCAAAGTGGGCTTTGAGCTTTTCTTTCCACTGGCGCATTTTCTCATTGGGATGAGGCTCAAACCCTGTTTCAAGAGGCGCTGGAGTAGGCAAGAAGTGGTTGGGCCACTGAAGGGCTTCACGATGCTGATCATAGGAATCTCTATCGTATCTTGTTAACCGACTCACATAGTCTCGATCTTCCACTTCAATATCTGGAGTAATGCCATTGATTTGAATCGGCACCCCTTTGGGTGAATATGTATAGAGTGTCGTTAAAAAAAGTTTTGTACTTGAATGGATCCCCAAAGGAAGTTGACTGAGCGTAGGGCCTCTTTGTCCGGTTCCCTTGCCTTGTGTTTTTTCTCCAATAATGATCGCCCCTTCATAATCCTGCATGGCCGCTGCAAATGTTTCAGAAGAAGACGAAGAATAGCGGCTCACTAAAATAATTACAGGGATATTTTCAATACCAGAAAGTTCATTCCCAGATCGTGCCCTAAAGGGCCCCCCATTTTGATCCTGTATCCTGCCACTTCTTTCCTGCATGAAAAGAAGTGAACCTTCTTTCAAAAAAAGATCGGCCAGTGCCGCTACAACAAGAGCATTCCCTCCCCGGTTTCGTCTCAAATCAATGACCAAAGCAGAAGGCGCTTTCACTTTGATATGATTCTTATATTCTTGTTCAAATAATGCGGCCGTACCTTCTTCAAACGTCGCAAATTCAATACGTAAAACAGAATCAGAAATCCATTCCGAGTTCCAGAGAGTTCCATCACGAACAGGAGAAGCATAAAACGGATTTCCTGGAGATGCAGAAACCGTAGGAACATTTTCACGCCTTGTCCGCTTCAACTGATTGATTAAACCATGATCCAGATACCATTGCTCTGCACTTTCTAAGATATAAGAATGAGGATCAAGACTCGCCACAAAATATCTAAAAATACTTTTATGAAGTACGGCTAAAATAGAGGGTGAATGCTCACTTTTTTCAAAATCAACATTCGTCTTAATCACAGCTGACAACGCATCTACAGTAGAGCAAAAATGAGCCATATCATTAAAATCATCCATCACTGTTTCAGGGGCTGCTGAATCTTTAAAATAAATATAATGGACTAATACAGGTGGAATAATTCCCCTTATCTCTGTTTCTTCAACATTTTCGGTAAAATACGGGGTTGGAAGTCGCTTTTCATTAAGAATATCTCGCATGGCCCTTTGAAGCAAAGAAACGACCTCAATTTGATTTCCGTTCACATGTGTCTTTTGAATATAGTCGATCAGTTTTGAGTTTTCTTCACATCCATAGGCAAAGTCATCGTTAATTTTTTGAAATCGCTGATCAGAATTTAATCCCTCTAAGAACAAGAAAGGATAGAAGGTCTGAATATCAATGCTCGGCCCTGCCGTAATGGCACGTGAGCCTTGCTGCGCACACCCACCCCATAAAAGCAGCTGCGACAGCATTGAAAATATAAGAATAAAAAGAAGGTTTCCCCTCATCCCTCTTCTTTGCCCCCTCATCAGGGGTTAGACAGTTTGCAATTAGGATGCCAGAAAAAACTAACGTAATTTCAATAAGTTACAAAAATCACCCCTGTCAATTGAATAAACAAAGTCTAGGGGTTAAACATTGATAGTCAAAACCATCGGTTTGAATCTGAAGGGTTCCTTTTTCATCTGTCCGCCAGATGGGGATTTTTAAGGCTTCATATCTTTTTAAAACTGCCCCATGAGGGAAATGGTAGCGATTTTGAACCCCTAAGCTCATCACGGCCAAACTTGGAGAAACCTTTTTAAGAAAGGGATAAGAACTCGAAGTTTTTGATCCATGGTGCGGAACTTTTAAAATAGTTGCATGAATATCTTTTAAAAGAAGCTCCTCTTCGATCTCTTTTTCAATATCTCCTGTAAAAAGAACAGAAAAGTTTTTATGCGTCATTTTAAAAACAAGCGATAAATTATTCGTGCGTTGGGTCGCTGCCCCTTCATTTAAAAAAGAATTTTGAGGATTTAAAAATTGAAAACGCGTTCCCCCCACATATAAAGAAGCGTGCTCAGCAGAAAGCAAATAACAAGGAACCTGGTATTTTTCTGCCAAAGCCAAAGTCTCATAAAATGTTTTTGTGGGGGCCTGCCATTGGCTCAACCAAATTTGCCCCACATTAAAATGTTTTAAAATAAACGCTAAGCCTCCGCTGTGATCAAAATCGGAGTGAGAAAGAATGATAGCATCAAGCCTTCGAATTCTTTTTCTTAAAAGATACGGCCCCACAACTCTTTCTCCAATATCAAACGATCCCCAAAGCCCTCCCCCATCAACAAGAACAGTTTTTCCATGCGGGAGTTCAATCAAAGAAGAATCCCCCTGCCCCACACTTAAAAAAGAAACTTTGAGACGAAGATCTTTGTGTTTAAGATAAATTGAAAGTCCAAAACTTAAACTTAAGACACTCATTCCTAAGACGAAGCCCTTTAAGACCCTGTCGTATCGCCTACAAAAAAGGGAATACGAAATAAAAATTAAAAATCCATAATAAATAAAAATTTCAAGCGGTGTGGGAGAGGAAAGATAAAAAGAGCTCCAAGGAAATGAAGAAAATAGATGAACTCCCCAAACAAAAAAACGGGCCAAAGGTTCAAAAAGGACCATGAGCCAAAGAGCCACCATCGGACAAATAAAAAAGGCTGCGGTAATCCCAAAAGAAAGAGGGAGCAAAAGAAAGGTTACATAGGGGACCCCCAAAAGATTACTCACCAAGGAAATCAAAGAAATGCGATAAAAATGATAGAGAATCAGGGGAGCCGTCACAATGAAAGCCACCAGAGGGGTTACCACAAGCAATCCAAGAAAATTTTTACTTGTAAAAAACGTTGTTAATGCCAAGAGCCCTGCTGTGGCTACAAAAGAGAGTTGAAACGAGGGATCTAAAAGCGACCACGGAAAAAAATTAAGAATCAGAGCCAAAGACCAACACAAACTGTAAAAACCCTGCGTAGGCCTCGAATACCAAAGGCTCACAGAAAAAGATAACGCCATAAGACTCGCACGAAGAATAGGGATGGCCCCGCCAGAAAAAATATAGAAAAACCCGACCAGAAAAACAAAAGCAAAAGACTCACATTTTGCCCAGACACCACCAAAAGATGAATGAGGCCACTTTTAACAAAATCTTCCTGAAGCTGCTTAGAAAGCCCTGTTTTTTCCCCCAAGATCAACGCCTTAAGAATTTCTCCCGTGGAATAACGATCTAAGAAAAATGAAAACCGCTCCCGTAAACTTTGAACAGGATAAAAATATTTTTCTGAGTGAAAAGTAATTGTAACTTTTCGAGGCAGAGAAACTTTTCCCCAAATATTTTGAGCGGCAGCGTAGCGCTCGAAATCAAACTCCCCAGGAGTTCCAAAATTTTTAATTTGCCTAATTTTTGCCTTAAAACAAATTCTTTGGCCTACCTTAAGAGGTAACCTCCCCCAGGTAAAAACCTGAAGACGCCCTTTGATCTGTTTTTGATCAATTAAAAGATGTTCTAAGGCCTCGGACGGATTTCCGACCGTCCCACAGATGTTATGCACTTGGCTAAAGAGGATATTGGGAATAGAAGGTCTCCACACTATCCCTCGGAAAATACCGATTAAAATCAGGAAAAATAGAAATAAAAATCTTTTATGCCAGAGCACACCCATAGAGTGAAAGCATACATTGCAAAGGATGTGCCAGATTTAATGAAAGTTAGAAAAGGCCGAGGCGGACCCCTAACAGTACAGAAATTTTGCTTTCGTCTTCAAAATTTCCCCACTGCGCACCAGAATCTTGTCCTTCGATCTTAGACCGATAGAGAAGGATTCTAGAAACACCACGAAGGGCCAAATTGTCATTCAAAGAAACAGAAAAGCCGGGCATTGCATGAAGTGCCACCGCTGCAGAGGTTGTTTCATTGGGAAGTACAAACATTTCACCAAGTGTTGTCTTAAAAGGTTTGACATACGAAGCCTGAAACTTCACCATAGGATGAATACTTCGTGCTATACGGTAGCCTGCCCCTACAGTCATCGCAAACTCATCGCCATAATCTCTTTCTTCTTTCTGATAAGTCGTCGGAAATTTGGTAATGTACGAAAAAGAGCCCAATGCAAAAGCAGGAGAATTTGCAAAATAATGGATATTGGAAAGCCCAACCGTTAGAGCAGTATGATTATAGAAGCGATTTTGAAAATCAACCTTTCCTAAAATAGTGGGCAAATAAACTGCGCTATTCCAAGAAACTTCTCCAAACGCTGTTTCGCGAAAGAGTTTTCCTTCAATCCCTAATTTCAAACGATCGCTCATCACTCGAGTTGTTGTCAGTTGCGAAGCTACAGGAGATAATATGCTGTAGTTATTTTTAGTCCAAGACATGGCAATAGGGAAATTCGCTGTAAAGTGTGAAATATCTGAAAAAACATACTTGGCACCTAAGTGGAGGCGGCCCAATTGCGTAGAAGAATCCACCAAAGAACCTTTGACTTCATTGGCGCCAGAAATCCATTGAAAATCTGTAGTCAAACTTAATTTCTTTGCTTGAGTCGGCGACCCTTCTCCAGCCCAAGCACCAGAAAAAATCAACATCCCAAACACAATAAAAAATATCTTTTTCATAGCACACTCCTCTGCTCTCCTTATATAAAGCAATGATCGTGCCAGAAGTTAAGTATTTAAAAAGACTAATGAATTTAAATTAAAGAGGAATTCAAAACTACGTTATTTTTTAAACACCTGCCCTAAATTGTCAGTTACGGCAGCCAATTCAATTTTTGATGAATGGCGGTGACCTCCGGCAAATGGGCGGCGGTGAGTTGATAGGAAATCCGAATCACCGTACCTGGATTTAAAAAATAAAATTCACTAAAAGAGATATATTCTAAATTTTGAAGCTCTTTGGGACTCCCTTTAAATCCTTGCACTCCTTTGTGGATGGCAGGCAACCACGTTTGATCGGGATAGAGCGCTTTTAAATACTCCTCTAGCTTCTCAAGAGTGTAAATCTCAGAAAGCTCTAGTTTCACCACATTATAATTGGCACTTCCTTCTGGCGCCCCAAAAGACTTGGGAGACTGAAGAGAAACTAAGATATCGGTTTGAAGCTCGGACCATTCTTTGGGATACGTCAGTTCCACCCCCACCAAATAAAATTTCTTAATAATGGCATTGCCCAACTCTCCTCCCCCATAACAAATAGAAAAACAGATCCCTAACAGCATGAGAACTACACTTATTTTTTTCATGGCGTCCCCCCTCTGGTTAAAGGATAAAATTGAATATTAAGTTGATACACATCTTCTGGCTCTTTTTCGGCAGATAAAATTTCATTAAGCTCTCGCCGAAAGGCTTTAATTTTTTCTTTGATATACGGAAGTTTATGTTTGGGCAGTGCAATTGTAAGCCCTGCAAATTCTCGCTCCCCTAATGAGACGGTTAGCAAGGCCTCAATGGCTTTTTGAATAAAAGATTCGTGGAGTTTTTTAATCGCCAGATTTGGAATTTCATCTGAAGAGCGCACCGCAGGATCTGCTGGCACCCACCGTTTCCCTTTTTTTCGAAGAAGCCCAAGCTTTTTTAAAAGCTCGACACTTTCTTTGGCTTCTAGTGGAGTAATCGCACGTCCCAATTTTTTAGAAATCCATTTGGGATCGTTTTGAAAATCTTTAAGAAGCGCCATCTCTCGAATCACCCAATGGTACCACTCGGCATAAATTCGCTCTTGCTCATGAGCAATTTCTCGTGCCGCCACACGTTGTTTAATTTCCAAAAGTTTATTGAGGTATTGGGCTTTAGCCGAAAAATCTTTCGTTTGATCTAAAAGCACCATCGTCTCAAAATATTTGGCTTCTCGATCGCTGAGCTTTAATCCTTTAATAAATTTTTTGAGATATTCGGTATTGAGTGGCCTTTTGCCATCCATCACCAATTTTAAATAATTAAAGGAAGTCAGCCCTGCCTTCCGGGCGAAGTAGCGGAAGGAGAAGGCAGAGCTTTTTTGTTTAGCTTCGGTATAATACTCTTTCAGATACTGCCGATAGTTGTGATACCGGAAGATATCGATCATTGTGTCCCTTATCTTGGGATACTTCGTGCAAGTCGAACAGCACTCAAAGCATTCATCCTACCGCCACTACTGACTCTACCTGCTAAGGCTGGAATAGGATCGACACCATAAATCAAAACATTTTTAAGCTGCAGATAGCTCAGACCAGGATTTGCAGATAGGGCCAATGCGGCTACAGCTGTTGCAATCCCACTTGAGACGGAAGCTCCCGAATACTGGGTAGGCTGCCCCAAATGGTTGGTCCCCATAATCTGATGTCCTGGCGCTGTGACATGGACTCCCTTAGGCCCCCAGCTGGCATAAGAGGCAAGTTCGTCATTGCGATCTGTGGTTGCCACAACAAGTATATTTTCTGTGGCACAACTGGCAGGATAAATGGGGGCAGCATCAATATCTTGGGCACTATTGCCTGCAGGGGCAATAAATAAAATATTATTCTTTCTCCCCTCTTCGATTACGGCACACATCGCTTCCGAACGCGTACCACTTCCAAATCCAAGCTCTACAATACGCGCCCCTCGTTTCATGGCATAGGATATGGCGTGTAAAGCTGCCTCGACGGGGCCACTTCCCTGATCACTAAACGTATTGATAGGAATCATCGATACTTCTTTTAAGATACCTGGGGTAAAGCCCCTCACTCCTCCGATCAAACTTGCCACATAACTTCCAATCCCAAAAAAATCCATCGGATCTCCGGAATTTAAAAATGTATTGACTCCGTAGACGTCATCGATAAATCCATTGCCGTCGTCATCAATTCCATTGTGGCCAATTTCAGCAACATTCACATCTATATTAGCTTTTAAAACATCTAGTTTATAATTTGCTCCTGTACTAATGATGGCGACCTTAATCCCTCGACTCCCTTGAGTAATCTCCCACGCCTTCTCAACATCTAAAAGACGCATGTGGT
>JACPSU010000108.1 GCA_016193105.1 Deltaproteobacteria bacterium
AATCAAAATAAGGGAGCATCGACATTCCTCTTGCAACCGTCGTCTTAAATGTAAGCCCCAGCTTCAAATAAAACGACGACCACTGCCATCGGTGACTGGCCCCTAACGCAAATTTCTTTGCTGAAAGATCATAGCCAGTTCCGACGAGCACCGTTCTTCTATCGTCCACCCGATACTCCACATCGTTTTCAATGTTGGTGATGCGATCTTGCATTGTAAGATCCGCATTTTTCACCAACACTTCCGCGCCGTGAAGGCTCGTGTTATTTAGATTGAAGTGACTTTGCCATGCGTCTGCTAAACGCAAAGACATTGTCCCTCCAATAAAATAACGATAGAGGCCTCTGTTTTGAACTTCAGGCAATTGCTCCAAGGTGATGTAGAAAATCCCTGCACGAGCTGCTACCGCAAAGAGTTCATTTTGAAAAACTCTAAGCTTAGCAAAAAGATTCCACGATCCTAAAAGATCATAGAGTGGAATCGTCTCGGCAGAAAGATAATCGAGCACCCCATAGCTCGTTTGCCTCAAGCCTAACAAAAGCTCACGCTGACTCACCAAATGGGCGGTTTCGCCTAAGTGCGCCTGCGTGAAATTTTGGTGGTTGTCTTTTGCAAGGGTCGATGACCCAAGAGAGGAAGTTGCGGTCGTTAAAAAAGTACAAACGTACAACAAGAATAAAGGATATTTAAATCCGCTTTGTTTCCTCCTCATAGACCGCGCCTTTGCCATGCAAAATTGCGGCCAAGAAAGGGGGTGTATAAAAACTATATCATTTCAGTAAGTTACACATGTGCGCTGCGTTAAAAACTGCGCATTCTTTAAACAACGTCAACCTCTTAAACAAAGGAAATAGAAATAGCTTAATATTTATGCAGATTTATACCTAAAATAATGCCTGGCACCAAAGTGTCTGACACCACTATTTATTCTCTTGGATATCTGATCTGTACGTTTCCTTCAACAGGAACAAGTGCAGATTGAGCAATATCTCGAGCAAGATTACCTGTTACCCGAACTTCATCAAATCTGGCAACAGTGACCTTCCATTGTCGTCCGGCCACAATATCACTTTGTTTTACACGATATTGAAGATGAATATTGCCCAGCCCATCTTTACGAGCCAGTGCATTTTCTTGAGCAGGGCCATTTAAAATCGCAGCCAATCTGACGTTTCTGTTTCTGCTATCCCTGTCCCAACGAATATAGATATCAATGGTTCCTTCTCTCCTGACATTGAAAAAAAACTTATCGCGTTTATCTCTGGACGAAAGATCAAATGTGCCTAATTTCACCGTATATTGAACAGGCTTGACGGCAGCTGCACGAAGTACGCTAGGATTCACCACCAAAATCTTTCTTTGTGAAGACGGCTGAGGTGTCTGCTGAGATTGAGAAGGCGCAGGGGCTTGTGTTTGTGTCTGTGAAGGAGGTTGCGATGCAGGAGCAGGAGCTGTCCCATATCCTGACGAAGTTGTCTGTGAAGATGGAGCCTGTTGTCCCCCACCACTTCCATAATATCCTCCGCTGTTATCGTATCCTCCAGATCCGCCCGACCCATAGTTTCCACCGGATGAAGACGAAGATGAGGAGGGCTGTTCATTGTAATAGCCACCACCGCTTCCATATCCTCCGCAACTACCATACTCTCCTCCATATCCATAGGTTTGAGAAGGTGCAGAGGTCGTTTCACTTGAAGTCGTCCTTCCTCCTCCCATATCTTCATACGGATAATAAACTTTTAGTGTCCCTGAAATGGTTCGTTCTGATTTATTGGTAAGTGTGACTTTCCACACTCCTTCTCGCTCTGAGCGAGGAACTCGATATCTTAATTTGAGCCTCTCGTGAGGATTCCCCTCACTCTGGGCGATGGTCATATCCCCAGGACTTTGAAGCGCCATCATCATGGAGTCTATGGACCCAGACTCAGAAGAAGCCAACCCCCTGGTTGAAAGAGAGGCTGAAATAGACCCTTGGGTATTTACATTAAAAGTTACAGAGTCTGTACTTCCGGGAGGAAGTGAAAACGACTTTGATGTGTAATGCCTGCCACTTGTGTCATCCCCCATTTCCTGAAGGACGGCACAGCCACTCCCTAAAAATAACAACACTAGAAAACTAGGCGTAAGAATTTTTTTGAAGTTCATATTCCCCCCTTTTGAAGTATCTAAGAAAAAACGTCCTACTGCTTTCCATTATACTCCGTATCGGAATAAAAAAAAGAAAATTTAGGTATTTTTAATGAGAGTTTCATGAGAAATAAAGATGCTTCGCCCTTCGGGCTCAGCATGACATTTTTGTTAAATATTTTGTTAAATATTTCAGAAAACTTTCCGATAAGAAGAGTGGTATGAAATTTCGATACTTACTTTTATTACTTTTTATATCTACGATCTGCTTTGCTCAAGGGCAACTTCCAGAACCAGGGAAAACGCCTCCTCCTGAGGCTTCGGTTCCTACCATAGAGATTCCATCTGCGGTAGAAGTTAAAAGAGATGACGTACAAAAATATATTCGAGAACTTAAAAAACAAAAGAAGGCCCAAGAAAAGCTCGTTGCTGCCCAAGCAGAAAAATTTGAAGATGCAAAAGATGAATACGAAGCAGGTGAGCAGGAATATCAAAAGATCAAAGCCGTTTCTAGAGACTGGGATAGACGCAATAAAGCCGAGGAAGATTTTTTAAAATCAAGAGACACCTTCCACGAAGCCCAAAAGACCCTGGAAGCTGCAAAACTCAAACTGGTTCTGCTTACTCAAGAATTAGAAACGCTCAGCGGGAAAGCCAAAGTGGCCTCTGGAGAAGAAAAAGGGGACTGGAAGTTCTTTGATTTTCAAAATATGGGCTCAGGCATGGCCTCAGGCATTGGAATCAAACTTCTTCTTATCTTAATTCTCATCCTCTTTCCCACCATCTATATCTTTGGGGATCTTTGGACAAGCTTTGGAGCTTGGTTTGTGATTCGAAGTCAAAGCGGATTTAAACGAGGCGATCACATTAAGCTTGGGACTCTCGAGGGAAATGTTTTACATATTGGATTTTTGAGAACCACTCTGTTAGATCCATCCCAAAATCATACGATCTACTTTTTAAATAATCTTATTTTAAAGCACCCACTGATCGTTGCCACGAAGAAGTCTTAACTGTATAACGATCATCTAATGTAACTGGAAGCTTACCTTGGGAAGGGATCACGCCTGAAATTACTTGAGCTGTTGCTTGCAGAAGTTCTTTTTCTGTCCCATAGCTACATACATAAGAAGAAATAGCTCCAAGCTTTCTCACATAATAGGGAGAGTTAAAAGAAACCACAACGGTGGGCTTTTGTGTTGTTTCCTGCACCTGATTAATCAAACCCAGTTGAGAGCTATGGGTAATACCAAAAAGAATGAGATCATATTTATCTTTTTGAG
>JACPSU010000106.1 GCA_016193105.1 Deltaproteobacteria bacterium
ACTTTTATAGCATTTATAAAAAAATGGAGTCTCGGGGTCTTGAGTTTGAACAAATTTATGATGTGATTGCATTTCGGATCATCGTAAAAACTTTATCTGAGTGCTATGAAGCGTTAGGAATTATTCACTCCATTTGGAAGCCTGTGCCGGGCCGATTTAAAGATTTTATTGCAATGCCCAAGGCCAACTCCTACCAGTCACTCCATACAACCGTCATTGGACCGGATGGGGATCGTTTGGAAGTTCAAATTCGAACCGAAGAAATGCATCGGATTTCTGAAGAAGGGATTGCGGCTCACTGGGAATATAAAGCAGGGAGTATCAGCAAAAAAGATGTGGAGAGATTTACCTGGATTCGGCAGCTTTTAGAGTGGCAAAAAGAGGTTCGAGACCCAGCCGAGTTTTTAGATACCATGAAAGTGGATCTTTTTCCTGGCGATGTCTATGTATTCACCCCCAAAGGAGATGTCATTGAGCTTCCCCGAGGTGCGACTCCCGTTGATTTTGCCTATTGGGTGCACACGGATATAGGGCATCGCTGCATTGGGGCAAAGGTGAATGGAAAAATTGTCCCTTTGCGTTATATGCTGAAAAGTGGAGATGCGGTGGAAGTTTTAACTTCTGCTGTGCAACGACCGAACAAAGAGTGGCTCACATTTGTAAAGTCTTCAAAAGCCAAAGCTAAAATTCGAGGATTTATTAAAATACAAGAGCGGGCCAGAGGGTTAGAACTTGGAAAGGCTATTTGTGAAAAAGCATTTCGAAAACAAAATTTAAGCTTTAGCAAATATATTGATTCTCCTGAGCTTGCCAGGGCTGCCTCTGAGCTTGGGCATAAAGATACGCAAGGGCTTTTGGCAGCAACGGGCTATGGGTTAATACAGCCAAGTCAAATTTTTCAAAAACTTTTTCCTTCTGAAGAAATGAAGAAGGAGCAAGAAAAGCCTTCTCTACTTAAAAAACTTTTTAAAAGCGCAGCAAAAACTTCAAAATCAAAAACTGCTATTAAAATTAGAGGGGAAGAAGATATTTTGGTGCGATTTGCACGTTGCTGTAATCCTGTTCCCGGAGATGCCATTGTAGGATTTGTCACGCGAGGAAGAGGGGTTTCTGTGCATCAAGCCGGTTGTTCTAAAATGCTGGTTTGTGATTCAGAACGAAAGATTGATGTGGAGTGGGATTTAGCCACAAAAACACTGCGCCATCATATTAAACTTAAAGTGGTCGGAAGAGATAAGCTTGGGCTTTCTGTAGAGATGAGTCGTGTGTTTACGTCTCATAGTGTGAATATTTCTCAGGTTCATATTTATACAACAAAAGATAAGAAGGCCATTGGCATTTTTGAAATTGAAATCACCGATCTCGAACAACTCCAAACCGTTATGAAAGCCATGCGAGCTGTTGAAGGTGTTGTTTCTGTGGAGCGGATTTAGGGCGTGTAGCGAAAAAGCGTGGGATGTAAATTTTGATTGACGGTTGTCAGTTGCTTAGGTTGAGGCATGGCTAGAGTAGCGGAAAATAGATGTGCTCCTCCAAATTTATTGGATGTGTAGATAATTTTATCATCATTGAGCCAGCAAAGATCGCCGTATTGTTCGATGGTACTATTGACAACTGAACTTAATCTTAAGCTTTGTATATCGTAATAATGAATATAGTTTCGTCTTGTGCTCGTCTCTGTACTTAAAAATAAAATTTTTTGGCCATTAGGTGACCAAGCTGGAACTCGGTCTACAAATCCCGTTCTTGTTTGGGGAGCGCCCGGGTTGTCATCCAAGGGGGTGATGACTCCTGTATTTAAATCATCCCACATGGCTTTTTTATCATTGGACCCTGCCAATCTTTTAATAAAAGCAATTTTGTCTCCTTGGGGTGCCCAGCTTGGATTTTCAAAATAATCTGTGGCACTGGAGGTATATTGTTGATTTTGATTTTGTTCATTTAATGAGAAGAGAAAACTTTTTGTTCTGTTTTCGTACATTCCAACATAAATAATACGTTGGTTGTTCGGTGCAAAAAAGGGTTCTGTGTTATCATAGGAATATTGATTGACTTGTGTAGGAATAAGAGGCTGGTGAATATCTACAGCATAAATTTTTCTATCTGGGGTTAATCCTACACTAAAGGTAATTTTTGTACTATCGGGAGACCAACTTAAACAATGATCAATATTATTCGGATCTAAGGAGGATATCACACAGGAAAATTTGTCCGTAGCTGCGAAGTTTGTCAGGCGTGTAGTCTGGTTTATTTTTTTATTCCAAACCCAGATTTGCATGCCATTTTCTTTGTTACTTGTGAATGCAATATATTCTCCGTTGGGAGAGGGTTCGGATCCTGCAATAAAAGTATGTCCTAATATGTCTAGGGGGGTTATGTTGCTTCCATCTAGATCCATGGTGAAGAGAGTTCTAGCTTGTGTTTGTGAGCTATAAGATTCAAAAAGAATTTTTGTTACGGTTTGAGTAGAGGATCCGCCACTTCCTCCTCCTGTATTGCCAGGAGTTTGGATAGAAGTTCCACTAGATTTCTTAGATGTTTCCATCCCTCCCGGGGGTGCGCAGGAGATAAGATTCCACAAAGCCCCTATGAGAAAAAGTTTTAAAACGATAGATTTCACAGATTACGTACCTTAATTTCAATTGTAACCGATGGGGCTTAAAAAACAAGAGGGGAGAAAAAAAGTTCTCACCTGATTTTAATCTTTATAATATGCTAAATTTATATTTTTAAGCGGCTTTGGTGACAAGGCCGGAGCGGAGGCACCTAGTGCACGTCCGAATGCGTCTCACAGAGCCTTCAAAGACAGCTCGGACACTTTGGAGATTGGGATAGGTGCGTCGTTTACGCTTGTTATTGGCGTGGCTGACGCTATTTCCTGTTAAAGGTTTTTTTCCACAAATGTCACACATGAATGCCATAGGGGTTCAAGTCTTAGCAAAAAGTTCTTCTGCAAGCAAGGGGAAAAATGGTAAAGTAACTCCGCTATGAAGAAATTCACTATTTTGTTGGTTCTTCTGGGAATCATCGTGATCCTCAAGGGATATTGGTTTTGGAGTTTTTGCCAAAGTTTTTATGAAGAGACTCCCACTGAAATTCCTCAAGCAGAAAGCATTGTAGTCTTAACGGGAGGGAAAGGGCGTCTTTCGCAAGCTTTAAAACTCCTCACTCCTTCCAATGCAAGACTCTTATTTATTTCAGGGGTGGGGCCGCATGTGACCCTTCAATCTATTTTTTCAGAAGAAGAGCTTTTAGGAGTAGATGTGTCTAAAATTTATTTGGACCCAAAATCTACCAGCACTTATCAAAATGCCTTAGAGGCCAGACAGTATTTGATTGAAAAAGGAGTGTTGTCTGTGATTTTAGTGACCTCCAATTATCATATGAAGCGAGCTTTTTTTATTTTTCGAGAAGTGTTCCCGCCCAATATAAATATCATTCCCTATGCCATTCGTTCGGATAATTTTCCTCCAGAAGAGTGGTGGCGGCATCCTCCGGCTGTTAAAATTGCTCTTACAGAATTTGTGAAATACAGTTGGTATCAACTCTTCTTTTTATTTAAGGGGAAATGATCATGAAACCAGTACTTATGATTCATGGGGGTGCAGGAAAGCTTGTTCATCAGGATCAAGATAAAACTCGGCAGGCCCTCAAGAAAATTTATGAAAATGCATTTGAATATTTAAAACATCACTCCGCCTTAGAAGCGGTGGTCTATGCGGTAAGACTCTTAGAAGATTGTCATCTTTTTAATGCGGGGACGGGGTCTAAGCTTCAGCGCGATGGAAAGGCTCGGATGAGTGCTTCTGTGATGGATGGAAGAAGTCAGAAATTTTCTGCCGTCTTAAATATTGAAAATGTTAAAAATCCTGTGCAGGTGGCAACTTATTTATTGCATGACCATGACAGCGTTTTGGCGTGTCACTTTGCAACTCAATTTGCCAGAGAAAAAGGTTTTCCTCCCTATAATCCTGTGACTGCCCAGCGCAAAAAAGAATGGCAGGAACAAAGAAAAGGGCTTCCTTATGGAACGGTTGGAGCTGTGGTCAGAGATCGTCTTGGTCATCTGGCTGCTGCAACATCTACCGGAGGAAAAGGGCTTGAACGATTAGGGCGCGTGAGTGATTCTGCCATGCCCGCAGGAAACTATGCCAATCACAAAGCGGCTGTTTCATGTACAGGCATTGGAGAGCACATCATTAATGAAGCCTTGGCCAGTAAGATTGTGGTGCGTGTAGCGGATGGTTTAAGTTTAAAACAAGCGTTTCAAAAAAGTTTTCGAGAAGTAACTCAGAATCAACATGAAATTGGTGCCATTGGAGTCGATGCAAAGGGGACCGTATGCTTGGCACATTCGACACCTATGATACATGTGGCTTATCTCAATTCCAAAGGAAAGCTTGTGGTTTTGCCTTAAAGGGTTTGGTTCCTATACTGATTGTGAGTTCTGCACAAAAGCCTTAAGTTTTCTGAGGTCGAATTCCCACCCAGGCTCCACGGATGAATATGATCCAGTTCTAAAAAGTTTTTCTCTCCACACTTTTTCCCTTCGGAACTCGTGTAGGAACAGTGTCCTTCGTCTCTCTGATATACTTCTCTCTGAATGGCTTTTGGAATGTATCTTGTTTCGCTTTTGACATCATTGCTTTTCTTTTCCAAAGTTTTCTTGATTTTCCTCTCTGGATCCTTTTTATCCAAAAGAAGTTCAAAAGCCTCTCGAACAAGGTCTTCGAGCTTACCATGTGGGTATTTGTGTCTTAGAACTTCTTTAGCTCTTTGAATTAACTCTGCCACTTTCTCATCTGCCACAAATTCTATCTTTACTTTTCGGGTTTCTTGGATTGGGTTTACAGCAGTGTCAGAGGGAGAAAAAGACATTTCTAAGGATGTCTTTTTCTCCTTCTGACTAACATCTTCTGTAAAACATTCTTGCTTAAGTTCTGGGCATTTTAGTTCCGCTGCGGAACTAGATTTTATAATAGGTAACCTTCGGATCTTATCTTTATGGATCTCTACTTTATGAGAAAGCTCTCTCAAAAGTTCTTCCACTTCTTCTTTGGTCTTTCCTAAGGAGGACTCTACCAAGGCTTGAAGTTTTTCTCCTGTAGCAAATGGCTCTATAAGGGCAATCGTTGTTAAATTAAGTTTTGCTTCTTTAAGATAGATGAGAACTTTTGGCTCTCTTTGTACAAGCTTAGCTGCTTGAACCCTTCTATAGGCAGCTGCTTTTGAATAGTGATATTTTTCAACCAAGAAGGTAAATAAGCTTGAATACCCAGCTTCGGCATAAAGCTTCACTTTCCAGATGTGAGATAAATAAGAGATCACTTCCGATATAGCTTCTCTTTCTTTTAAAACGGCTAAAGAAAAATCTTCCATTAGTTTTTTATTATTTTGATTCATATAAAAAGACCTCCTTTGAATCAAAAACACCATAGCACAGGGTTTAAAAAGGGTTTTTTTAAAGAGGCAGAAAGGTGAATTAAAATAGCCCTGAGCCTCCATTAAAAGCTTATAGGTGAATGAAAAGGGTGGAGTTTAAAATTCAAGATATTTTTGCCGGAAAAATACGTGCATTTACCGACTAGAAGCCTTCTGTATCTGTCAAGAAAAATAAATAAAAATTATTTTTTCTCACCTGTTTGGGCATGTCCAGATAGCCCATTTGTGGGTGCTTATGATTGCCCCACTAAATAAGCCTTAAAGTTCTTCAACTTCTTGAATCCCAAGTAAATGGAGTCCATTCTTTAAGACTTGTCGTGTAGCAGAGACCAGTTTTAAACGGCTCATTTGTAAAGCTTCATCTTCTTGGATGACACGATGTTCATGATAGAAACGATTAAATAGCTTTGAAATTTCTAAGAGCGTTGTTGCAATATAGGAAGGTTCAAATTCCTGGGCGGCAGCAATCAGAGTTTTAGGAAAACGTTCTAAGCCTTTCATTAGTTCTTGCTCTTCTTTTGATTCTAGTAAGGTAGATTTCCCGGCTTGACTGGGGAATGACGTAGGAGCTTGAGCTTTTCTTAAAATACTCGAAGCCCGGGCATAGGTATAGAGAACATAGGGGCCGGTATCTCCATCTGGATTTAAAATC
>JACPSU010000107.1 GCA_016193105.1 Deltaproteobacteria bacterium
ACTAAGGTCTATTTTACTTTCCACTTTGCTCCACGTCCGCGGCCTGATAAGGTGATTTTTTTTTTGTGTTTTAATTGAAGTAAAATTTTCTTAATCAATTGTATGCTGACCGAAGGGCAGAGAGCTTGAAGCTCAGCTAAATTAAATAAAGTTTGTTGTTGAAGAATGGTTTGTCGGACCATTGTTCCTTTCCCTCCTATACTTTCTGAAATGTCCATTCGTTGGGAGAGCTCAATATACGCTTCTTTTAGAGTAGATAAACAATAGTTCCACCAAGGAATAAGAGTGTGTTTTCCTTGATGCCAGCCTTCGGAAGATAAAGATAAGGATTTATAATAAGATTCTTTTGTTTCCTCTGTTATTCTCTCCAGACTGATATATCTTCCTATTAAAAAATTGTGTTGGTATAAAAGTAATAGGGTCAAAAGCCTCGAAATTCTGCCATTTCCATCCCGAAAAGGGTGAATACACAAAAAATCAAATATACATGTGGCAATGGCTAAAAGTTCTGGAAGTTCTTTCTGCTCGCAAATATGATGATATCCTAGACAAAGTTCTTGAATAGCCTTAGGTGTTTCTTTCGCTGATAAAGCTTTAAAACGAATATGTCTTTTTCCATCTGGAAATAGTTCAATAATTTCGTTGTCTTTTGTTTTCCATTTTCCAGAGTCTCCAGATAGGTCTCCTTGGATGAGTTTATGCAAATATAAAATTGTTTTGGGTTGGAGTTCTATATTCTTGTATTCTTTATGAATCCAATCTAGAGCTTTTCGATAGCCTACGAGTTCTTCTTCTGGGCGTTCTTTGGGATGGGCCTGTTGAAGGAGTAGGGGGCGAAGTCGTCTGGGCTCTACGGTAATTCCTTCAATTCTATTTGAAGATTCAGCACTTTGAATGATGGCCAATTCTCTTAAGGCCTTTAAAACCTCTGGTTTTTTTTGAAGCCAAAGTGCTTCTTTTCCCCTTGCTTCCATGCAAACTCCCAGGAGCCAAGAAGTAGATATGGGGATGGATGTTTTTTGTAAGCTTTTTGACCAAAAGGTATACATAGTAGCTAAATAATAGCCTATTATTTTAAAAATAGCCAATTAAAAAAACAGGCACTTATTATCATGAAGAGAAAATGCCACCGGCCAGAATCGAACTGGCATGGCCTTTCGACCGAGCAATTTTAAGTCGCTTGCGTCTACCAATTCCGCCACGGTGGCATATTTATTTAAGGCTCCTTTCTCCACGATTAATGTATAAATTGCCCACGTGAAAAGACTCTTGGGCTTTTTTAATTTTTTTAGGATTTTTTGTGTAGACTGCGCCTGTGAGTCCATAGTCTGTGTTATTGGCAATGGTCAAAGCTTCATCAAAATCTTTAGCCTTAATGAGCGCTAAAACAGGAGCAAAAATTTCTTCTTGGGCGAGCCTGGCTTTGGGAGAGACATCTCCAAAAATGGTGGGCTTCACAAAATAGCCTGGTGAAGATTGGGCTTCTCCCCCTGTTAAAAGTTTTCCTTCTCGTTTTCCAATTTCAAGATACTCTTTTGTTTTGGTTAAAGAAGCTTCATTGATAATAGGTCCTAAAAATACAGCAGGATCTTTAGGGTTTCCAATTTTAAGCTGTTCTGTTTTTTGAACGATCTTAGAAACGAGCTGGTCGTATATTTTTTCATCGATAATGGCTCTAGAACAGGCCGAGCATTTTTGCCCTTGAAAACCAAATGCAGATCGCACAATCCCTTCAGCAGCTGCTTCTAGATCTGCTTCTCGGTCTACAATAATACCATCTTTCCCCCCCATCTCTAAAACAACTCGTTTGAGCCATTTTTGATCTGGAGGAACGCGAGAGGCGAGTTCATTGATTTGGATGCCTACATCTTTAGATCCTGTAAAAGAGATAAATCGTGTTTTGGGATGTTTAATTAAAAAATTTCCCACAACACTTCCGCTGCCACTGACAAAATTTATCACTCCGGGGGGAAGCCCAGCTTCTTCAGCAATTTTCATAAATTGATAAGCAATGGTTGGAGCATCTGTTGAGGGTTTAATAACAACGGTATTTCCTGTGACAATCGCTGCAGAAGACATCCCCACTAAAATGGCTAATGGAAAATTCCAAGGAGCAATAATAACCCCAACTCCTAGAGGGATATAGTGGAGTTTATTTTTTTCAGAAGGGATAGAGGCCAATTTAGGCCCACGCGTGGGAGAGGCAGATAAGCGAAGCATTTCTCGTCCATAATATTCTAAAAAATCGATGGCTTCACACACATCTCCATCTGCTTCTCTCCAGGATTTTCCGACTTCATAAATGAGCCAAGCGCAGAGTTCCTCTTTTTTTTGCCGCATGAGATGGGCCATTTTAAATAAAAACTGAGCTCTTTTGGGGGCAGGAACATTTTTCCAAGATTCAAAAGTTAAAAGGGCGCTCTCCATCGCTTTAGCGCAGAGTTCAGTAGTCCCCTTTTGAAAAATACCAATCTGTTCTCCCGTTTGAGCAGGGTTATAAGAAACAAACGTTTCAGTCGCTTTTATTTTTTTGTCTGCAATGATTAAGGGATATTCTTGGCCTAAGAGTGTTTTGACATGGGCCAAAGAGTTTTCCATTTTTAACCGGTTTTTAGGGACAGAAAAATCGGCAAAAGGCTCATTTTTAAAAGGTCTCATTAGGCCAAAAACGCTAGCAAAATCAGCTCAATAAATCAATGAAATTAGCCGACAAGGAAGTGACGGGGAAGACTATGTCTGAACAGCTACTTGAATTTTCGATTTATTTTTTATCTTTTCTTATTGGGGTTTTGCTCATCTGGGCTATCTTGCGAGAATTATTGACAAATTTTAAGGAAGCTAAAGACAAAGGGCGACATCAAGAAATTAAAAAGCTCTTGGAAGGGTGGATGAAGGCTTCCTCCAATGAAGCCCATGAGGCTAAAAAGCAAGCATTAGAAAAATTAAAACAGCTGGGGTCCCCAAGCTATCTAGAGCCTTTTTTCTTTGAGTTATTTGAAAAATCGGAGTCCAAGGATCAAAAACAGTTAAAAATTTTATTTGAGCTTTTAGGCATTCAAGAAGAATTGAGGTTTTGTCTTAAGGAATCACCCAATGTAATTAAGCGTGAACATGCCGTTTTAAAATTAGGAAAAGTAGGAGTGGTAGAAGATGTTCCCTTTTTGTTGGATGTTTTTAATGATCCTGAAGAAGATTCCAAGGTGAAACAATGTTGCGTAGAATCCATTTATATGTTGGCAGAGCCTTTGCTTAAAGCAGAGACGGCGCATGCCAATTTGGGATTATTGATTAAGCTTTTTGAAGTGCCCAATGTAAAACTTAGAGATCATCTGGCTCATCTTTTAACAGCTACACCTATTCCAGTTACAGATATTATTCCACATTTATTGCGTCTGGAAAGCGAAACAGGGCGGGAAAGCGTTTTGACTATTTTTAGACTGTGGAACGACCCTTATTTGGCTCAAATTGTCTATGACTACATGGATGATTTATATCCTCGAGTGCGTCGCTTAGCCGTTCAGCTGATGGGACATTGGCAAGATGAAAAAGCTGTTTTTATGTTGTTTAAAAAATTAAGTGACCCCGATGAGTCCGTACGCATTGTGGCGGTTGAAGCCCTTATGCAACTTAAAAATCCTGCCATCAGAAGCCAACTTATGAAACACATGCACGATCCCTCCTTGCAGGTGGAGGTTAAAATCAGCTGGGCGCTAGCCGTGTTTGATGATCAGGCAGCCCTTCCAAAAATCATTGAAAAGATGAAAAATCCTGAATTTAGAAAAGTTCTTCTTTTGCATCTTTCCGATAAAGATCAAGAGCAAGCCTCAGTATATTTTAATTACATAGGTTTGGATCACCGCATTATTTTTAATCGATATGGGAGAGAAAACTTAGATCATCTGTATGAGTCTTTTGTTATGACGGCCAAGGAAAGCCAGGATCCCATGCTTCGAAAAAAAGCGATTCAAGCTTTGGCGATTTGGAAAGATAAAAATATTATTTCACTTTTAGATGAGATTTCAAACTCAGAACCAGATGATGTCAATCGTGCTTTGGTAAAAAATTTATTGGCCAATTTAAAAAAGGAACCAAAAGTAAAATGAAATTTTTATTCTTCATTTTAAGTTTTTTTGTGGCCATTTCTAGCTCAGCTCAGACAGTGACCCTCGGGTCGGTGACCCTGCATGTGTGGCAGTTTAGTATCGATGAGGAGCAGGCCCGCCCCTTGGTGGCTGAATTTGAAAAGGCCCATCCAAATATTAAAATTCATATGCAGCAGCTCAGTTGGGATTTTGGGAATGACAAAATTATTACAAGTTTGATTTCTGGCAATGCTCCCGATGTTTTTGAGATCGGGTCTACCTGGGGCCCTCATTTTTCCCAAAGTGGTGTTTTAAAAGAGATCACACAAGAAACCGAGCCGTATCGAGATCGCTATTTGATGTGGGAACCGGTGATGGTGCAAGACAAAGTCTATGGGTTTCCTTGGCTCGTGGGAACACGCTTTTTATTTTATAATAAAACACTTTTTAAAAAAGCAGGATTAGATCCTTCACATCCCCCTCGAACCTGGGATGAGCTTTTGAGCGCTGCCAAAAAAATTAAGGCTTTATCCTCAGATACGTACGGATATGGGATTGCTGTGGCCGAAGAGTTTGCCCCCTGGCATACGTTTATTCCTTATCTTTGGAATGGAGGAGGGGAGGTTTTAAGTCGCGATTGGAAAGAGGTGACTTTGAATTCTAAAGCCGCGTACCAGACGCTCGCTTTTTATCAAAGCTTAAAGCCCTATGCGCTTTTAAATCACCAAGAACAAATCGACCAACTCTTTGCTGCAGAAAAAGTAGGAATGATTTTATCGGGAGCCTGGAATTTTAAAAGCATTCAAAAAACAAATTCGAAATTAGAATATGGCGTTAGTTCTGTCCCTACGCCCAAGTCTTCTCAGTTGCCTATCTCTTTTGGGGGAGGAGAGATGCTTGTGATGCTCGATAAGACCAAGCATCCCAAAGAGGCGTTTGAGTTTATTCGTTTTTTAACGTCTTATGAGGTGGAGCTTCACCTTTCTCGGTCGCAGAGAAATGTTCTTCCCTCCTTAAAAGCAGCCCTGAAAGATCCTTTTTTTGAAAAAGATTCTCATATGAAAGGTTTTGCTGAGCAAATGCTCACTGCTAAAACTCCCCCTGCCCATGTGGGGTGGATTAAGATGGAAAAGA
The DNA here is from genome assembly GCA_016193105.1 of Deltaproteobacteria bacterium. Taxonomy (GTDB): domain Bacteria; phylum Bdellovibrionota; class JACOXK01; order 2-02-FULL-40-11; family 2-02-FULL-40-11; genus JACPST01. The sequence continues at coordinate 5,217 of JACPSU010000107.1, forward strand.
TTTTGTCTGGACTCATTGACCGAGTGATGCTTCAAAATGAATCGATTCCCCAGGCCTTGGAAGGGACCTCTAGCCAACTTTCTAAAATCTTAAATCAAACACAAAAGAAAGGAACGATTTCAGATGAGCACCTGACTTTTTGGATTTTGGTGTTTCTTGTAATTTTGGTTTTGGGTTTTTGGTTTTTGCGTAATCGAAAGCTGCCGGTGGGAGAATTTTCTACATGGATTTTAGTTTTACCGTGGGTGGGGCTCTTTTTGGTGTTTAGTTTATATCCGCTGCTCTATTCTTTGGTGATTAGTTTTTCTGATTATAATGTTTTAACTTCTCATTTTTCTTTGAGTGGTTTTTCTAATTATGTTGAAACCTTAAAAGATTCTGAATTTTTAAAAGCTCTAGGCCATACGTTATTTTTTGCCGTTGGAACGGTCCCTTTTACCCTGGTCATTTCTGTGGGGCTTGCAGCGCTGATTCACCAAGGAGTGCCGTGGAAGTCTTTATTTCAAGCCGGATTCTTTTTGCCAGTTGTAACTTCCGTCATTGTGATCGCCACTCTTTTTACCTTCTTTTATTCTGAGAGTGGATTTTTAAATTTTATTTTAACGACTCTGGGCATTCCGAAGCCTAATCCCGCCTGGCTCATCAATCGAAACTGGGCCCTTTTAAGTATTATGGCGATGGCGGTGTGGTCTTCTAGTGGATATTATCTGATTTTATTTTTAGCGGCCCTTCAGTCCATTCCAGCTTCTTTGTATGAAGCCTCTAGGCTGGATGGAGCTAACGGACTCCAACAATTTTTTAAAATTACACTTCCAAGTCTAAAACCGATGATTTTATTTGTGGTTGTGATCAATACCATTAATTCCCTCCAGGTATTCCCTGAAATCTTTACCATGACCAAAGGAGGCCCAGCGCGTTCGACGACGACCATTGTTTATTATCTCTATGAGAAGGGATTTAGTGAATTTCAAATGGGGACAGCTTCAGCAGTGGCTTATATTTTAGCGCTTCTCATGTGTCTTTTTGCCTATTTTCAAATGAAAGTTTTGAGGGAAAAGTCATGAAAAAGACAATGATTTTTATTTTTCTTTTTGGCTCACTTCTGATTTCTCTTTTTCCTCTCTATCTCATGTTTACAACATCGTTAAAACCCGAGGGGAGTTTGCTGACGGCTATGAATGAACTTTGGCCGCGTTCCATAACCTTTAAAAATTATTGGGATGTGTGGATGAGCGGGCCTTTTGATCGTTATTTTTTAAATAGCCTGGGGGTGGCGTTTGTCATTACTCTGGGAAATATTTTTTTAGCGCTCATGGTGGCCTATGCGTTTGTACGGAGATCTTTCGTCGGTAAAAAACTTTTCTTTGGGACTATTCTTTTAACGATGATGATGCCGGCTCAAATTGTAATGGTTCCCACTTTTATTGTGATGAAACATTTTGGGTGGCTCAATACCTATTGGGCTCTCATTGTTCCTTCTTTGGTGCTTCCGTTTAATGTGTTCTTACTGATGCAATATTTAAAGTCTTTGCCCATCAGTCTTGAAGAAGCTGCACGGCTTGATGGCGCAAGCCCTTTTCAAATTTTATTTAAAATTGTGATGCCGTTGACGAAACCCGCTTTGGCGGTCGTGGGGATTAATACTTTTTTAGGAGCTTGGAATACCTTTTTATATCCATTTTTACTGACTAATACGACGGAAATGAGAACGCTTCCTGTGGGATTAGCGCTGTATAAAGGGGTGCATGGAGTAGATTGGGTGCATTTGATGGCAGGATCGTGTTTAGCAGCAGGGCCTGTCATCTTTGTTTTTTTAATTTTTCAAAAGCTCATTATCGCGGGCTTAACGGCAGGAGCCGTAAAGGAGTAATATGTTTTTCAAAAAACAAAAAAAAGTAGAACCTCAGGTACTTGAAAAATCAACCGCTTATGGTTTTTTTAATGAGGAACATGAATATGTGATTACAAGGCCCGATACACCGCGTCCTTGGATCAATTATTTAAGCAATAGTCAGTATCATGCGTTGATTTCTCAGACGGGCGGAGGATTTAGTTACTACAAAGACTCTAAGCTTCATCGTATCTTACATTGGGAGAACTATCGTTCTGACAGACCGGGTCGCTATCTTTTTATGAAAGATACCAAGACCCAAGAAATTTGGACCCCCAATTGGCAGCCACTCGGTAAAAGATTAGATCATTGGCAAGCCACGCATGGGTTTGGCTATAGTTCTATTTTTGCAAAACACCAAGCCATTGAAACTTCGATTACCTATTTTGTTCCGCCGCAAGATCCCTGTGAAGTTTGGATTGTGAAACTTAAAAATCTAAGTCAAGAGTCCAGAACTTTGCTGCTCTATCCTTTTGTACATTGGCTTTTGGGAGATTTTTATATGGAAGCCGATCACAAAAATATTATGGTTTTATATAATGAAGGCTATTTTGATCCTGCTTTGCAATCGATTGTGGCTTTTAAGCAACCCAATAGTAGTCGCAAATATGAGACGTATGGTTTTTTTGCAAGCTCTGTAAAGCCTACAGGCTATGAACTCAATTACGAAAATTTTGTAGGGCCTTATGGAAATATCACCAATCCAAAAATGCTTCGCAAAGGAAAATGTTCAAGTCAGCCGTTAAGGGGAGAAGAGATGGTAGGGGTGATGGAAATTCCTGTGGCACTGCAGCCGATGGAAGAGATGACCTTGGTTTTTGTTTTGGGATTTACCGAAAAAAAGGATCAGATCGCCCAAATCATTAAAAGAAATATGAAGCCCCAAGAGGCAAAGCATTTGCTGCAAAAAACAAAAACTCTTTGGCAAGATAAACTCAATGGGATGAGGGTTGAAACCCCAGATCCCAATTTTAATTTAATGACAAACTATTGGGGCAAATATCAGCTCTTAAATATTACGCGTTGGCGTTCGGCCTCTTATTATAGCCCTGGAGAGGGGGGGCGTGGTTTTAGGGATACAGCTCAAGATGTTGAAGGGGTCACTCCGATTGATCCTTTTTTAGCGCGGGAGTGGATTGAAAGACTCTTGGCGTATCAATATCAAAGTGGGCATGCGGTGGCTGGTTTTTCAGATATCGAAGGACCGTGGGAAATTGGGAGTAATACGGGGATTTTGGGAAAAGGGGATGTGGCGGTGTGGATTCCATACATGGTTTCAGCCTTCATTAAGGAAACGGGAGATCATGATTTTTTAAAAGAAAAAATTCCTTTTTTAGATGGAGGACCAGAGACGGTTTGGGAACATTGTTTACGAGCGATGGATCATTTCTGGAAAAGTCGGGGAGTCCATGGGCTTCCGCTTTTTTGGAAAGCCGATTGGAACGATGCCTTGGATCGGTGTGGAATCCAAGGAAAAGGGGAGTCTGTGTGGTTGGCGCAAGCTTATTGCAAGGCGCTTCTTCAAATGGAAGAGATGGCTCTTCAGTTTAACTTTTTAGATGATGCAAAGGTGATGCGTGCTCATTTTGAAGAAATGGCCAAAGCTATTAATGATCATGGGTGGGATGGAGATTGGTATTTGGCCATTTTTACTGACCAAGGTAAAAAAGTGGGCTCTCGAGAATGCAAAGAAGGGAAAATTTATCTTAATTCTCAATCGTGGGCCATTTTAGGAGGGATCGCTCCTGAGCTTCGAGCGGCACGGTGTTTAAAATCTGTTGAGAAAGAATTAGAGACAGATATTGGGCCTGCTCTTTTTGCCCCCGCCTATCAAAAGTATGATCCTGAGTTAGGGCGAATTAGTGCGTTTGCACCAGGGACTAAAGAAAATGCGGCCGTTTTTTCTCATGCCTGTGCGTTCTTAATTGTGGCTTATGCGATGCAAAAGCAAGGGAACAAAGCCCATGAGCTTTTCACAAAAATTGCGCCCTACAATCCGGCCAAAACACTCGATCGGTATCAAACAGAGCCCTATGTGTATGCAGAATATTGTTATGGGCCTTCTAGTCCCATGTTTGGATTAGGTGCTTTTAACTGGAATACAGGGACAACGCCGTGGATGTTTTTAGCTGCAACGCATTGGATGTTGGGAGTTCGCCCAACTTTTGAGGGACTTTTGATTGATCCGTGTGTCCCTTCACAGTGGGGAGAATTTTCCATGGAGCGTCCTTTTCGAGGGGCGATCTACAAAATTCATTTTAAAAATCCCAGCCATGTTCAACAGGGGG
>JACPSU010000018.1:0-6641 GCA_016193105.1 Deltaproteobacteria bacterium
GAATGGCATGGCCTAAGCCCAAGGGTTTTTTTTGGCGAACCGTGACAATGCTGGCAAGCTTAGCCAAAGACTGCATCTCTTCTAAAAGTTTTTCTTTTTTTCGATCCTTAAGAATGGTTTCGACTTCAATGTGTGTATCGAAATAATCTTCGATGGCCTCTTTCCCGCGAGCATTTACAAAAATGATTTGTTCAATGCCACTTTGGACCGCTTCCTCAACGATGTATTGAATGGAAGGCTTATCCACAATGGGAAACATTTCTTTGGGAACTGTTTTGGTTGCAGGAAGAAAACGTGTTCCTAGTCCAGCTACAGGAACAACGGCTTTCTTAATTTTTTTCATGCCTGATCTGATTTTTCTTGTTGTTCAGCTTCTGTTTTGCACTCAATGCAAAATGTGGTGACGGGACGGGCCTTTAAGCGAGCAATCGAAATTTTTCCTCCACAGGACTCACAAATCCCAAATGTGCCCTCTTCAATGCGGCTTATGGCAGATTTAACTTTTAAGATTAAAAGTCGTTCGCGATCTCGAATGCGAAGTAGAAAATTACGATCAGATTCTGCTGAAGCCCGATCAGTTGTGTCTGGAAAATTTTCTCGTTCCTTTTCATCCGACATCCCCTCTACGGTTTGGGATGCTTCTTTGAGCAACGCGTTGAGCTGATCATTCAGTAATTTCTTAAATAGTTTTATATTTTTTGTGTCCATATTTAAGCCAAATTAAGCCAGATTAAGAGAGATAACTTAGCTAAGAAAGTAAGCGTTGTAAAGTGCTAATTTTGAGACTAAGATGCAAAATTATGATGAAGAAAATTCTTTTTTGTGGGATCGTTTTGCTGTGGTCTATGGGTGGATTTTCTCAAGAATTTGAAGGGGTTAGGTCCATTGCACTTTCGGGAGCTCTTCGGGGTACGGTGGGGCTCAATGAGGCTATTTATTATAATCCTGCCGCCTTTGCCTTTAATCAAAAATATTCTATTGAAGCACAATCCTTTTATGTTCCCTCCCAAGATACCCCATCCACGTGGGGGTATAATGCCTCCGTTTTAGACACCTACAACGATTTTTTAGCTGCAGGTTTTGGTTATACCCGAAAAGCAAAAGATAAAGAAATCATGAATATTTTTCATTTAGCAGCTTCAAAAATATTTGGGGAGTTTATTTCTGTAGGACTTACGGGAAAGTATTTTTTGGTGAATCACCCTGCTCAAGATCAACAAGTTTTAAATTTTGATTTGGGTACTTTTGGAGTTTTAACCCCCGATCTCCAGGTGGGGCTTATTGTCTATAACCTCTTAGGGGACCAAAGATCTCCTTCTCAAATTTTTTTAACGCAAAGAGAGCTGGGGCTTGGATCTAGGCTGCGTATTTGGAAATTCTTGTATGGTTCCCTAGATTTTTTAAAAAGGGCCAGATCGCCTTGGAGCGAAAATTTTTCTGTCCATGGGGCCTTAGAAATTATTCGAAACAATGGGGTGGTTGTTCAAGGAGGCCTTTCTTTTTCAGATCAAAAGGCGAAGAATTTTTATAGTTTAGGACTGTCCTGGTCGGAACATAAATTTGGAGCTTCATATGCATTTCAAAATTCACTCAATGCTCACCGAAACCAAACGCACGCTTTAAGTCTTCGTGTTTTCTTTTAGCAGTCATCTTTTACAGAGAAATTCGAACACCAAATACGTGGGTGAGATTTTCTTCAGTTAAAAGCTCTTGGGCTTTTCCTTGTGCAAAGAGAGAATGGTTTTTTAAAAACAAAACATCTTCACTAAATTCTTTTGTGAGACGCAGGTCGTGTAGTACGGAGATAATCGTTAGGTTTTTCTTTTGACGAAGCTCTTTGAGCAAAGAAAAAATTTCTATTTGGTACTTCAGATCTAAATGAGAAGAAGGCTCATCTAAGAGCAAAATCTTGGGCTCTTGGGTCAGCGCTTTTGCAAGGGCTACGCGCTGTCTTTCTCCTCCAGAAAGCGTATGAAGCAGGCGATCTTTAAATTCTAAAGTATCTGTGTCCTTTAAGCTTTGCAGGGCTATGGCTTTGTCTTTTTCAGATTCAAAAGAGAATCCTTTTAAGTGAGGAGCTCGCCCCAAAAGAACAAATTCTAAAACAGAAAGAGAAAATAATGGATAAAAATCTTGGGAAACATAAGCAATGTGGTGTGCAATTTCTTTGGAAGAAAAAGAATCGTAAGTTCTTTCTTCAAGAGTGAGTAGCCCATTTTTAGGAAGAAGAATTCGGCTCATAAGTTTAAGGAGCGTTGTTTTTCCGCTTCCATTGGGGCCTAAAATAGAAAGCCAAGAGCCCTTGGGGACTACAAAAGAGATGTTCTGTAAAATAGGAAGGGTCGCCGACCCAACAGAAGAAGCGTAATCAAAAGAGATATTTTTTAGTTCTAAAATGGGCGTCATGGAATTTTTTTCCAAAGAATTCCCAAAAAGATGGGGGCTCCTAAGAGAGCGGTAATGGCTCCAATAGGGATTTCTTGTGAAAAGAGGGTTCGTATCAAAGTGTCTGTAACAAGAAGAAACAAAGCGCCACTTAAAAAACTAAGAGGAAGGGTCAGTCTATGGTCATTGCCCCACCCCCATCGAACGATATGAGGAATGATGAGACCGACAAATCCAATCATTCCCGTCAAAGAAACAGACAGGGCGGTCAGTAGGGAGCTTCCAATAAAAAATATATTTTTCATCTGTGTGGTGTCGAGTCCCAAAGTTCGAGCGTGATCTTCTCCCAAATTTAAAAGATTTAAGGCGTAAGAGTATTGGTACAAAAATAGGGAGACTCCTATAACCGCAGACAGAATAAGAAAAAGACTGAGTCCGGACAAAGGAAGAGAAAGGCTTCCCATGAGCCAAAAAAGAAGAGAAGCGCCTTCAAAGGGCTCGGAAAATGTAAGAAAGAGTGTTACGGCAGATGAAAAAAGAAAGCTCATCAAAACTCCTGTCAAAAGGAGAAAATGAGAAGAAGAATCTGCGACTTTTTGAGCAGCTAGGACAATCAGCCAAAGGGCGATGAGGGATAGTGCAAAGGCAAAAATAGAAACCCAAGGATGTGGAAGGTGAAAAATAAAAGAAAGCGTGGCTCCAAAAGCGGCAGCAGAAGAAATGCCTAAAATATAGGGATCGGCTAAGGGATTTTTTAAAAGGACTTGTAACACAGTGCCGCTCGTAGCAAGGGCTCCCCCGGTGGCAATGGCCAATAAAATTCTAGGAAACCGAAGTTCCCAAACGATGGATTTAAAAGATGGAGTAAAAAGTTTATGAGGATAAATAAATTCTGTGCCGACACATAAAGAAACAAAAGCGAATAAAAATAAAGCCAATAAGAATAAACCAGAAGTGTAAATTATTTTAAATCGAAGCGTCATGGAGTTTTGGAGTGAGCCAAAAGTCCGACTAGGATTTGAACGCCCTCACAAAATCTCGGGGTGGCGCGCGTGAGAAGATCCCCAGAAAGAATCACCACGGGCGTTTTGTTTTTTTCCCAAGCTTCTGACATGCGTTTTAATTTTTGTTCCTGACCTTTTGTTTCTGGAAGAATAACGATATCTGGTTTTAGTTTGAGAAGAACTTCTCTTTGTAGCTTGGGATAACCCGTATATTTTCTGGCTGCATTTTCTCCCCCCGCTAGAACGATGGCCCTATCGATCAGCGTGTTTTTTCCCGCAACCATTAAGGGGATTTCTTCAATTTGAACTAAAACAGAAGGTTTTTGAGAACTTTGTTTTTGTGTTTTTAGAAAAGCCTCTTTGAAGCTTTTTTGCATAGAAGAAATGAGCTGGGAGGCCTTTTTTTCTTTGTTAAATTTTTGTCCAAGTGTGCGTAAGGTTTCATAGATGTCGCTTTCAGTGCGTGCCTGAAAAGACAGGACAGAAATTTTTCGAGTCTGAAGGGCTTGGGTGATTTGAGAAGGGGTAGCATTCAATTCTGTCAAAACGACAGAGGGATTTAAAAGAAGAATTTTTTCTAAATTAGGAGCGATAAAACTTCCCACCGAAGGTTTTGTTTGGGCATCCGCTGGAAAATCACTATAGTCCGAAACCCCAACCAGATGTTCTTCTAATCCTAGGGCATAAACGATCTCTGTTAAATCCGGCGCTAACGAAATAATCCTAAGTCCAGCGGAAGCGTCCGTGTTTTGAGAAATAAGGAGAAAAACTATAGCTAAAAAGGCTGTTTTTAAGATGCACTGAGGAAATAAAGCGCAGCCGAAGGCGAGCCATTCCGAAGTACATCTTAAAAACAGCCTATTCAGTAATAAGTTTTTCATATTGTTCCTGAAACACTGAGGCTGAAGGTTCTTCCCGGCATGGGGTAAAATGGGATTCTTTCATAGGCGCGATTTAAAATATTTTCTACTTGAGCCGTCAGAGTCAGCGCAGGTGCCCATTCATAAGATCCCCCTAAATCAACGATATAAAACGAAGGAAGGGTGGGCCTGCTCTCATCATTTGTGCGGACGGCACTTAAATACTGATGATTTAAAGAGAGGTTTAATTTTTGGTACTTCCACTTGAGGGCGGAGTTGAGCGTGTGATGGGCGCGATTATTGAGCCACGTGTAATTCAGGGAGCCATAAAGATGGCTCACGATAGGCAAAAGAGATTCTAGAGAAGCTTCACTTCCCCAAATAGAGTTGGTTTCAAGATTTCGATACGTCCATATATTTGGGTTGAGAGTTGGGTAATAGTCAATTAAGTTTTGGATACGGGAAGCAAAAAGACTATTTTCAAATTTTATTCCAAATCTTTCTAGTGAAAAACCGATATCTCCATCCCACGATTTTTCAGGAATAAGAGCGGTGTTTCCTACAAATCCATCTGAGTTCCAGTAGAGTTCATCAAATGCGGGGGCTCGAAAACTGTGTGAGAGGTTGGCTTTCAAAAAAAAGGTCGAGAGAGGCTGATACTTTGCTCCTAGTTTTGGAGAAAGAACGGTGTAGAGTCCTTTCGAATGTTCGAGTCGTGTAGCCGGGGTAACCATGAGCAAAGGGGTGATAAAATAGTCGTCTTTTAGAGCGCTAGCAAAGGTCCATTTTTCTTGGGGCATGGCATAGGAGGTACTTTTGGTTTTGTCTCTATAAGTTTGTCCTAAAAGAGTGATCAAGTGTTTTTCTTGATATGGAAAAGAAAAAGAAATCTGGGGCTCCAAGTGATTATTTTTGTGGACAGAGGACCCAGCTGAATAGAGCATTTTATTTTTTCGGATGGGCAATCGAATTAAGAGTTCTTGGGAGTTAGCTAAGCGGTGTGTGAATTTTAAATCAACCAGCATACGTTTGTCCTTCTGAATGGCATTGTTCTGGGGCCAAGTTAAAGAACCCGGTGTATGCTGAGTGGCATCAAAAAACTCTCCCGCAACAGAAAAAGAAGTTTTAGATGTAACTTGCCACAAAGCTTTCGAATATCCTCCATAAGATTGAAATTGGTTATTTTCTCTTTTTTGGTCTTCGAAAGTCAGGGGATTTTTGAACGGGTAATCTCCCTTTTCTTTTTGTCCATGTCCATTCAAGAATAATTGAAGTTGTCCTAGAGCTCCTTGGCTACTTAAGGAGATTGAGTGGTCCGAGAGTCCATACGTAAGCTGTGGATGGGTGCCGTTTTTGCGAGTGACAATATTGATGACCCCCCCTATGGCATCAGAGCCGTAGAGCGCGGATTCTCCGCCACGTAAAATTTCTATCTTTTCGACAGAAGAAAGAGAGATGCGCGAAAGATCTACCCCACTTCCTTGAGCGGTATTTAATCGCACGCCATCTAAAAGAACCAAAACGCGCTCAGCCTTTCCTGCCCCAATGCCTCGAATATTTGCCGTAGTGAGAGAGCCAGAGGAGGACTGGCTTCGAACGGTAATCCCCTTTTGAGTTTTTAAAAAATCACTGACAGACTTTCCATGTTCTTTGGGGGAGACTGAGAGGACATCGACAAAAGAAGTTGAATTTTGAGAAGCCACTTCTTCGGGGCGGCTATAGATTCTAATTTCTTTTTCTTGAATTTGTCCGAAAGCAACGTTAGAAAAAAGAATGCTTAAGAACAGCGCCTTAAATTTTTTGGGAAACTTGCCCATGTGTGGGTACATATGTCTTTAGAGCGCTATAAGGCAAAATGTCTCTTTTATCAAGGACGGTTTCAAGAAAATATTATTTTGGAAGTTTCAGATGGAACGATCTTACGCATCGCTTCCAAAGAGAATTTTAAAGGGCAAACTATTACAAACCTAGGAAATGTTGCTCTTCTTCCGGGAACGGTCAACACGCACAACCATTCTTTCCAGTCTTTAGTTCGAGGATTTGGTGATGACAAACCCTTTGTAGAATGGCGAGATCGTGGGATTTATCAATATTCTTTAAATTTAACCAAAGACGATATTTACACAGGGGCCCTCTTTGCTTTTGGGGAAATGTTGAAGCATGGGATCACAACGGTCTGTGATTTTTTCTATATTCAAGACAAGGGCAATGAAAATGCCAAAGCGGTGATTCGGGCAGCCAAAGATTTGGGAATCCGCCTTGTGTTGGCACGTTGTTTTTATGATTGGCAAACGGGGCCCAAGCGCTACCAAGAAAAACCAAAAGAAGCGCGCGCAAGATGTTTGGAGCTTATGAAAGAGTATGAAAAAGACCCTATGGTCACAATCATTCC
>JACPSU010000018.1:6699-12495 GCA_016193105.1 Deltaproteobacteria bacterium
AGTCGAGATATGATTTTAGCTGCATTTCAAGTAGCACAAGAAACAAACTCACTATTTCATATGCACGTGGCCGAGGCTCGTTATGAAGTTGAAGCGATTCAAAAAGAAACGGGACTTACGCCACTTTTCTACTTAGATCGGCTAGGGATTGTGTCGAATAAAATGGTTGTGGTTCATGGGGTGTGGCTTTCAGATGAAGAAATAGCTCTTATGGCCAGTCGTAGTGTAAAGCTTTCGTATAATCCTTCCAGCAACATGTTTTTGGGAGACGGAGTGACCCCCATAAAAAAAATGCTAGATCAAGGCATTATGATTGCCCTGGGAACCGATGGGGCGTGTAGTAATAATAAAACCTCTGTCTTTGAAGAAATGAGAATGGCCGCCCTGCTTCAAAAAGTCCACTCTCTAGATAGTTCTGTGATTTCTGCAGAGCAAGCATTTCAGATGGGAACAGAAAATGGGGGAAAAGTTTTAGGGCTACCCATCGGAAAACTAGAGACCGGCTATCGTGCAGACTTTGTAACGGTGAATTTAGACAACTTAGAGTTCTATCCCCTTCAGAATCTGCACAAAAACATCGTCTACTCCTTTTCCCCGACCACCCTTGATGAAGTCTATGTGAGAGGGAAGAAGATTTTTTCAAAGGGGAAGTTGCTCACTGTTTCAGAAGAAGAAATCATAGAGAGAGTACATAAATTAACAAAACATTGGTGAGGCAGTACGGGAAAACATACGAGCGAATACTTTTAGAGCGGAGTATGTTTTCCCGTACTGCCTGAGATGTGCTTTATAAAATATGCATCCCATGCATTTTTTAATGCCATTTTTTCTAAAAAATGGCTATTTCTTGAATAAATAGCATAAATTTTTTGACATTCTTGCAAAAATAACATAACGTTTAATGAATCACGAAGCTATAAAAAAGGAGAATAGGTCTATGCAAACCGTAGAAAGGATCCCCACGCCCATGAAAACAAAAAAAGGAACCCCCTCTAAAGTGAAAACAGCTACCACAGACTCAACGAGACGAGAGCTCTTGGCTCTTTTAAAAGAGCAAAATGTAAGATTTTTAAGACTCCAGTTCACAGATATTTTAGGAGTCATTAAAAATGTGGAGATCCCAGATGTACAGTTTGAAAAAGCTCTCAATAACGAGATTCTCTTTGATGGCTCTTCAATTGATGGGTTTTCCCGCATTGAAGAATCCGATATGCTTTTATATCCTGACCCTGCCACTTTCCGAGTGTTTCCGTGGGCAGAAAAAGGGGGAAAAGTGGCCAGAATTATTTGTGATGTCTATCATCCCGATAATACTCCTTTTGAGGGCTGTCCCAGAATGGCGCTTAAAAAAGTAGTCTCAGAAGCTGGGGCATTGGGCTATACGATGGCGGTTGGGCCCGAAGCAGAATTTTTTCTATTTCAAAAAAATGAAAAAGGAGAAGTCATTACAGATACGCATGATAAGGGGAGTTATTTCGATTTAACCCCCATCGATCGTGGTGAAGATGCCAGGCGAGATATTGTAAATGCCTTAGAGGCGATGGGGTTTGAAGTTGAAGCTGCGCACCATGAGGTAGCCCCCGGCCAACATGAAATCGACTTTAAGTACGCAGATCCCATTACAACAGCAGATAATGTGAGTACCTTTAGATTTGTTGTGAGAAAAATTGCATGGGAGATGCCAAGGCTCCCTATCAGCTGAGTAAAACAGCCCTTCATTATATGGGGGGTTTGCTGGCCCACGCCAAAGGATTTACGGCGATTACGAATCCTCTAGTGAATTCTTATAAGAGGCTTGTGCCGGGTTATGAAGCCCCAACGCATCTTGCATGGTCTTTAAGAAACAGAAGTCCTTTGATCCGTGTCCCGGCCAAACGAGGGGTCAGTACGCGCTGCGAACTTCGGATGCCGGATCCGTCGTGTAATCCTTATTTGGCCTTTGCTGTGATGCTCAAATCGGGCCTCGATGGAATAAAAAGAAAGATTGATGCGGGCCAACCCATCAATCAAAATGTTTACACCATGAGTCAGCGAGAAAGAGCGCGGCTTAAAATCGACAGTCTTCCTGGTGATTTGAACGAAGCTTTGAAGGCTCTTTCTAAAGACGAGCTTGTTCAATCCGCTCTTGGCCCCCATATTTATGAACGCTTTACGGAAGCGAAGAAAAAAGCGTGGCATGAGTATAGTGCGGTCGTGCATTCTTGGGAACTTGAGAGCTATCTTACTGTTTACTAACACATTTTTGTTGACATGATTTTTTCGTTTTGTCATACTCCCTTTTGTGTAACTCGTGTTGTGTTGTATGTGACTGACAAAAGTAAAACAAGGAGGATATTCAATATGAAAAAATTTACATTTTTATTCCTGTTTGTGCTCATTGGAGCCTGGAGTACTGCAGAAGCAGCAGATATAAAATTAAAATATCGATTTAGCCAAGATATGACTTATGCGCGAGATACCGATCTCAATAAAGGAGACGATAATAACCCTATTGCGACACGAGGGAATTTTCCTGGCAACGTTAGAGGAAAATCTTCGGGAGATGCCTATTCTTTTTTCTCAACTCTTTTAGGGATAAATGCGCAATGGACACCCCTTTCCAATACAGAAATAGTGGCCGATATGGTGGCACAATTTGACTGGCATGGGTCCAATGGAACAGTATTCCCTCATCAAACGGCTGTTCCAGGTCAGGGGCAAGGAACATATGGAGATACGGGCAGTACAACAGCGATTGGATTTGGATTTAAAGAATTGTATCTGAAGCTGGCTGACCTTCTAGATTGGCCCATCGATTTAAAAGTTGGGAGACAAGACATTAAACTCGGAAGGGGATTTGTCGTGGATAGTTGGCTTGTTGGGTCGGCTGGCGCTCCCTATGAAAATGGAAGGGGCCCTTCGGGTTCAGGACTTACGGGGGGTGGCTCCAATGGGCAGCATTTTGCGGCTAATACTGGAAATTTACCCATTAATGCGCCGAATCCAGGAGCTTTATACGCCCCTGAGCAGAGTGCTTTCGATGCCTTTGATGCTGTGACAGCAAAGGTGTATCTCTTAGATAATAAATTAAACATTGATTTAGGCTATGCTCTTATTGCCGGTGCGTTTTCCGAAGCTGGCTATAGAACTGCTGGGGGCGCTGCTATCAGTGACCGAAATATTGGAACCAGAGATAGTGAGCACCTCTATTTTGCTAATCTTGGATATACGTGGAAGGTCCTTTCTGGTCTTTTAACAGAGGCATATGCCGTGGTCAATATAGATGATGAGCCTACTTTAGATAACCAATTAACGACTGCTCAAATCAAAGGTTCAAAAGTTTATACTTTAGGAGCTAGGGGAGATTGGAACTGGGGCAAGGGATTTTTAGGGCTTAAAAATATTAATACCTATATAGAGGCAGCACATCAAAGGGGAGACCTGGGGGGGGATAACATAGATTCTAACATAGGGAGAAAAAGAAGTGCTTATGCTGCGAATCTTGGAAGTGACATTGCGCTGAATTCTACCTCTAAATGGCTTCCTTCTCTTCTCAAATTAGAGGCGATTGTCCTCAGTGGAGAAGAACCAAATGGGCTTGAAGATGATGACCAAGCTACCAATGGCACAGCTGGAACTGCTGGCAATGACGTGGGATCAGGCGATAAGTGGAAGGGATATGATTGGCAATTTATGGGTCCAGCTTTTTGGTATGCCAAGATCATGCCCTTTTTGGATGTATTCTATCTTACAGATGTTCTTTCTTCTCCTGCAGATGCTGCAACAGCTCCTATCATGGGGAAACAGGATGCGGGGCTTACAAACCGGTGGGTGTTGCGTGCAAAAGCAGATTTTGATTTAACAAAGAAACTGCTTTTATCTTTAAACGCAGCTTATGCCCAAGCGCTCCAAATTCCTTCGGCGGGCTTGACCCCTGCTCAGAGGAAGTTTGGACAAGAGATCGACTGGGATTTAGTCTATAAGCTATCAAAGGTGACAGATGTGACTTTTGATGGAGGAGTTCTTCTCCCAGGATCTTATTATAAAAGAATTCCTTTGACAGGACGGAGAACCCCGGCTGCCTATCTTTTGCGTTTAGGGTTTAAAGTTGATTTAGGTTGATTTTGTTAATCTTAGTAAAAAAGGGGGGGTGAGCAATCGCCTCCCTTTTTTATTTATGAAAAGTAAGTATATTATTCTCATTTGCCTAGCAGGGCTTGTGATTGCGCTGGATCAGCTTTCAAAGCTCTATATTGCACACCATTTTGAACTGCATGAGTCAGTGTCGGTGATTCCGCATTTTTTTAATTTAACGTATATACGAAATACCGGGGCGGCGTTTGGATTACTTGCTAAAGCACCTGAAAGTTTTAGAATTCCATTTTTTATTATTATTCCTTTGGTGGCCCTTACGATTATTGTTTTGATCTTTAAAAAAACTCAAGAAACCCAGCTTCTCATGATTACAGCACTCTCTTTGATTTTAGGAGGGGCGATCGGAAATTTTATCGATCGGTTGCGATTTAACTACGTGATCGATTTTTTAGATTTTCACTGGTTTTTTAAGTACCACTGGCCCGCCTTTAATGTTGCAGATTCTACGATTGTCGTAGGAGTTTTGTTGCTGATCTTTTACACCTTCACACACGACCAAAAAACTTAAGTTGCAAGTTGCTTTTGACATTTGTTACAGACAGCGGAATTCTCAGTCACGCTTTCACTCCAAATCCAGCAGCGTTCACATTTTTTTCCAGGAGCTTTAATGGCTTTAATGGAAAGTTCTGAAGCCTCTCCCCAGGTAACTTTGGAGACAATAAAAAGGGCGCTTAAGTCAAAAGTTGTTTTTTCTAAAACATCTTTCCATTCTTTGGGTACATTTAAAAGAATATGAGCTTCTAGCGAATTTCCAATTTCTTTAGACTTTCGCATCTCTTCTAAAACTTTGGCCACAGCTTCTCTCAGCTCTAAGAGTTTTTCCCACCTGCTTTCTAGGCTTGGATTTAAATAATTTTTCTGAACTTGAGGGAGTTTCGTAAGATGAATAGATTCTTCTTTTTTTCCTGGAATTTGTTCATAGATTTCTTCCGCCGTGAAAGAAAGAATGGGCGCCATCAGCTTTGTTAGTGTGGTTAAGAGCTCATACAGGGCTGTTTGTGCTGCTCTTCGTTCTCTACCTTTGTCCGCAAATGTGTAGAGACGATCTTTTAAGATATCTAAGTAGAGGCTGCTGAGCTCTACCACACAAAAATTATTTAAAGCCTGTAAGACACTATGAAATTCATAGGCTTTGTAATCAGCGTGTACTTTTTCAATAAGATGTTGAAGTTTTGCTAAAATCCATTGATCGATTTCTAAAAGATCTTGATAAGAGACAGAATCTTTTTCGGGGTCAAAGTCATACAAATTTGCCAACATATGTCTGCAGGTATTTCTGATTTTTCGATATATTTCTCCTACGCGAACAAGCAAATGATCTGAACAGCGCATATCATTTCTATAATCTTCAGAAGCTGCCCAGAGTCTTAAAATTTCAGCGCCATGGTGTCCAATCACTTTTTCAGGTTCTACGACGTTGCCCAAGGATTTTGACATTTTTCGCCCTGTTTCATCGACAATAAAGCCATGGGTGAGGACGGCTTTGTAAGGAGCGGTGTCCCGCGTAGCTGCAGAAACTAAAAGCGATGTATGAAACCAGCCCCGATGTTGGTCGCTTCCTTCAAGATAAAGATCTGAAGGCAAGGAAAGCTTTTTTTGATGTTCCAAAACAGCTGAAAAGCTACATCCCGAATCAAACCAAACATCTAAAATATCTTTTTC
>JACPSU010000019.1 GCA_016193105.1 Deltaproteobacteria bacterium
AAGAAAATACTGCGCCATCAATGCCATAAATATACCTTCTCCAAAAACAAAATGAGAAAATGCCAAAATATACCGATAAAAGGGAGTAGAATAAAAAGGAGCTTCTAATCGATCTAGCCAATCCCCTAAAAGAATTCTTCTTGAAAATTCCTCATAACTTAACCAATCATCTCCTCGAGATAGGATATTAAAATCAACCTCCTGGGCCAACTTAAAAACTGTTGTAAAACACTGAGTAAGAAAAAAGATAACAAAGCAAAACAGAAGAAATCTTTCCTCTCTAAAAAGAATCCCTATCTTAACCCTTTCCAAAATAAAAAAAGAAAAAAGAAAAACAAATAATAAAAAACAAATAGGTAGAAAAACTCTTGAAACAAATGCAAGCTTTTGATCTAAAATAAAAGAACTTTGTGAGGGCTCTTGAAGATACAGATATTTTGAAGCTATCGTCCCCCCTCCTTCCTCTAAAGCCCACCTCAGATCAAGCCTCCTATTTTGCATCAAACCATTCACATAATAAACCTCAATAGCATGAAACCCTTTTGACAATAAAACTTCAGAGGATGTTTGATTTGAAACTGTAAATTGATTAATCAGATCCTTCTTATCTAAATTAAGCTTTGCAACACCCTGTGTATCTAAAGAAAACTGAACAGATTGTGTCTTTGGCACATACAGAAATCCCTTCCAGATAATACTGAAATCAAAAACATTAATATGATACGCATTTAAAAACCACAATTGGAATGGTTTTTGAGTTAACGAATACCCCACATTAGAAAAAGATATCTGTGGATCTATCCGCGTAGCATCCAACCCCCTAAACTCCGTAGACCTCTCATACCCCCCAGAAAAATCCCGGCTCTATCTATCGGATGATCTAAGGGAATCCCATTTAAAAAAGCACCCCCCTTCAGTGGCACCAAAATAAAAAGACATAAACTTAATATAAATAATTGATTCTTATATGAGAAAAAGTTCTTCATAATTTATCTTTTTCTTTCTCTATCTTATATGATTTAAATCTAAAATCATCACGAAAGCATCTTCATGATTGGGATAATAGTTCTTGCGGATAGCTTTGATCTCAAAACCAAATTTTTGATAGAGATGCTGAGCCTTCTTATTACTTTGACGAACCTCTAAAGAAAAGAGTCCAACGTTGCTTACAGAATACTGATTTAAACAAAATTGAAGCAGTTGCCCTCCTATGCCCTCTTTCCGATAGGGGAGAGCTACACATAAATTTAAAATATGCACTTCATCTAAAATTTTCCAAAACGCCATATAACCTACAACATCTTTTTCTTTCTGGGCCACATAAAGACTCTGAGAAGGATTGGCTAAGAGCTCTTCAAATAGAGTTAAACTCCAAGGATCTGGAAAGGATTGTTTTTCAAGTGCTTCAATATTTGGCAAGTCCTTGAGCTCGGCTTGAACAATATGAATTCTTAATCCCATAACGTTTTAATATGACTGCGACGCTTAATATTTTCAATCCAGTCTTTTAAATTTTCTTGAAGTCTTATTTTAATCAACGCCTCTTTGGCTTGCTTGAGCGTAAGAGTCCCTTTGCTTCTTTTTTGAAATTCTCTTACTTCTTCCTCGGTTACATAAATATAGGCTGAAAGAATTTTTTCTTTAATAAAACGTCCCACATAGACTTCGCGACTTAAAACATCTTTAAGCTCTTCTTCAGACCACTGATCATCGGACATAAACTTTTTAAACTCAAAGCTACGCACGGCAAAAGCAGCACTAAATTTAGATTGAAATTTTTGAAAAAGAAGATCTTTTTCTTTTTGAGAAAGCGAGGGTACTCCAAAACTATGTGCCTCTCGATATACAAGTTTTTCAATAATGATCTTCTTGGTCATCTCTTTGAGCTGATCGGCAGATATAGGCTGTGAAATAGTTTGGCCTTGCTTCATTCTCTCAACAGCTATTTCACGTTTAATTTCCCAATAGGTTAAAACCTCATCATCGAAGGTGGCAATAATCTTATTCCATAACTCCGCCTGGGCATAGGATCCCCTCAAGCTGGACAAAAGAGCTAAAATGAGGAATATCTTTTTTAGCATACTGTAATGATACTATTTGGATACTATTTTTAAAAGAGGAAAAGGATCTTTAGGAGTAATATCTGCCCAGTTTTTAAAATTGTCATATGGAGCAGATAAAATTTTAAGGTCCCCCTGAAGCCTGACCTGATCTACTCTAAGATCAAAGTTCACAGCTCTGCTCATCCAGGGAAACTCTCTAAACAGAGCCTCTGTTTTAAATATCAAAACCAACTCTTTTTTCAAAAGATAAGCTATTTTCCCATTGGCCCCATTGGAAAAATTTTTGGTTTCAGGAATACCCAACTCCCCATTTTCTTTAAGTTCCTTTACTTCTAAAATCACAGGGGCTTTTGACCATCGTTCGACGTCGCCTACAATGGTTCGCTCTAACACATCCTCTTGCCACTGCTGCTCGAAATGTTGAATCTCATTTTCCAAATATCCCTCAAAATCAATTTGAATGAGGTAAGGAGTCGAAGACTTTGAGCGAAGAAGAATGGTGCTATAAATAAAGGGAAAAGGTTTTCTTTGAGGAAGTTGAGAGAGCAGGCCCTCTGAATCAAAAGTTCCTAAAGAAGACAGATCAACCTCAGAGGGATCCACTTCAATCTCCTCTCTTAAAACAGAGGAAGGTGTATTTTGACGTGCGTTTGGATTCGGACTTGGATTTTGAGGATTTTTTTCAGCACAGCTTAAAAAGAGCCCCATCCCAATCACTAAAAAATAAATTTTTAACAGATGTCTCATAAAACCTCTAGGGACATGTAAGTGAAATCGCTACATATGTTGGGCCACCCGCACTATAGTGTACCGTTTCTTCCCCATGGCACACTCTTTTCTTGGAAAAATTGAAGGCCCCTACATGAATCGTCAACTGTTCATCCAAAGGAATATCGTTAAATACATAGCGACGGTAGTCGCGGCGATCGATGAGATCGGTTGTTTTTCCTCCAAATGTAAATTGATAAAAAGCCACTTCTTCCTCAAATCTTTTCTTCCCCGAAACCCCCAGCGTCATAAAAGCCTCTGGATATTCCAGATCCAGCAATAATTCCTGTTTAGGTTCTGCATTGTTTTCTTCTGAGCCACAGGCAGAAAATAATAAAAGCGCTAAAATACTAATTTTGAGAATCATATTTTTTTATCGAACGATCCCCCCGTACTCCATCTCGTCCTTGATCTCCTCGTATTCCAGAAACACCCTGTGCCCCAGATTTTCCATCATACCACCAGGTTTGAAAACTCTTCACCCCATTCGTATTATCATCCTGCCGTGCTCTAGCCCCTAAAACCATTCTCCCCCTGTCCGCTAAACACAAACTTCCTCCATCTCCGCCATCTCCACCTTGGCCTCCTTCCCCACCTCCATTCCCCATTCCTCCCTCATTTAAGATAACCAATATTTTATCAAAAAGAAGAGAATCTCCGATCTCATAGGTGATAGAAACATTGCCTCCATTTCCTCCTAATCCTCCATCTCCTCCTCTGCCACCAGAGCCTCCTTTAGCTCCATCATGAAAAAATCGAATTTGTGCACCCGTCCTACTGTCCCACAACAAGGAATCAACAAAACCATTTGCTCCCCTCGTCCCAACGAAGAAACCATTCCCCCCTGCTCCTCCTTTACCCCCATTTCCACCCCTTCCCCCATTGCCACCTCGGAGCATAAAGGGTAATAGATCCTGCATTTCGACCCTTTGTTCCATCTTCTCCCTTTTCTCCTAGACCTCCCTCTTGAGGGTCATCAATCCTACCCCCTTGCAATTCTTGTCCATTTCGGCCCTTGTTGGCTGGCCCTTGCCCTGCCTGGCCATCTTTGCCATGATGTTTTTCTTCTTTGTAACGAGTGTCGATGCGGCCCATGAGCTCTTTGCGTTGGTCCTCAGATAGATTGACCCCTGGAGCCTGAAAATTGAGAGCGTCAAAAACTTCTGTTTTAATCGTTATAGAATTTCCTAAAGTATGCAGAGTACTTTTAGACTTTAAAATAATCTTTTTGGCATCTATCGTCACTGGCCGGTTGATATAGAGCTTGGCTCCTTCCCCTAAATAAAGCTGGCTCAGATAAAATGTCTCTATTCCTGTTTTAGGATCCAAAATAGGAGAAGTCAAAGAACTCAAAGAAACTTCACTATTTTTTTGAATGATGAGAGAGGTTCTCTCTTGAGAAAAAGAAACGCTTGAGAGAAAAACCAAGAAACTTGAAAGACAACTTAAAACTGCACATTTCACAGGCAGGGGTTTAAAAGAGAATATGCTAACCGTCAAGCCGAAATTTTAAACAAAAAAAAACAGGTAGCGCTTACCCCCCTAAAATCTACGCTACCTGTTTACCACTGAACAACAATGTTCAATGGATTTTCTTACATTCCAAAACTAATTCCGGCCATCGTTACCCAATACTTATCGTACGAACGAAAGTTTCGTTGATCATAAACACTCGCTCCTTGAGCAGAAGGCCCCCAGATTTGCCCTCCATTTTTATTATTAAGAAGCGATCCCACTTCCGCACGTCCAATCAAAGCTACTTCACGAGAAAGTTTTAGTTTCATTCCTCCAATCGCACATGCGCCATACGTATTTTGAGGAAGTGTAATTTTGACAAGCCGATTTGTTGTATACTCGTTATTGAAGTAGCTAATACCCCCCCCGATAAAAGGTGTCATAATAGAATCTGGAAAAAGTTCATATTTAATGTTTCCGCCTAAAGCAATTTGTCTCATTTCTCCAACGTGATCTACTCCAATGGGATCACTTAAGCTCCTTGGAGAAAAAGCACTCATCGTATCCATGTTATAAGTTTCAATGACTCGACTCTGAAGAAGCACATCTTTGGTAATATTAAATGTGGCATAGCGAAAGACCCCTTCGATTGAAACATTGGGAGACAAAGGAACCTCTGCTGCAAAGCCCCCAGTATATTTATTGATCAAATAAGGATTTTCATCAATCGCCCCCATAAATCCAAATGTAGGGGATACTCGTAAACTCAATGGATTTTTGCTTACCCCCCCTGAGATAACTTCTTCAGGAATTGCTTTTTTAATGATTTCTCCTTGAGCAGGCATCTCTAGTGGTGTTGCTTCTTCTGCCATTGCACTATAGGCAGTCAATAAGAATGCCGTTCCTACAAGAACTCCTAAAAATTTTTGTTTAAACTCTTTTTGTTTCATGTCGTTCCCCCTTTTTGGCCCCCATTATTAGGTGTTAGGCGATGGGATGTAAGAGCAAAATGTGTGCCGAACAAGGACATATTTTATAACTTATTGAAACTACTAGTAGTTTTATAATATCCCCACCATACTGTCCTTTAAAACTACACTTATGACATGTGTAAACATTTTCCATGTTCATGAAAATAAATATAATTTACTATGTAATTTCAAGTACTTATAATTTTATAGGTGGTGTTTTAGAGATGATTAATTTTTAATCAACAATGAGCGGCACCCTGCTCAAGAAATAACGATTTAAACATTTTTCAATGTAAAATCAATAGCTTAAATGCTACATTCCTATATTTTTAGTAACAAAAAATGTCTCTTATTGATCGTATTAAATAATAACGTGTTGAATTTACATATCATTTTTTATGGCACAGTCTTTGCTCTTATAAAAGGTAGGTTTGCAGAATGATGGTGGAATTTAAAGTAATGTTTTTAAGGTTTCTTTTCCCCCTTTGAGGCCCCTTCCTCAGTTCGTCCCTTTTCCTTAAAAACATTACTTCCACCACAAAATTTTTTATTTCCGACTGAATTTAATAGATCTGTAGATTTCAAACGCCATAAAGACTACGACAACCAATATTAAAATCATAATAATAAGCCGCATCCAATTAAACTGACTGGATCCAAGCGCCTCTTCTTCTTGGCCTTCTTGATAGAGAATCCCTCGCCCTTTACCACTTTTATCTTCTTCTGCAGCTGATTTTTCCTTTTTACCTTCAGATTTTTGTTCTGGAGAAGAAGTATCCATCTCAGAACTTCTAGAAGTTCTACCTGCTCCTGCAATAACGCTGGAGGAATCTTCTTCTCCTCCTCCACCGCCAGCTCCGCCCCCACTGCTAACGATGGCCCCTTTTTTCCCGCCAGACTCTTCATCTAAATCTGTCATGCCGGGACGAGAAGAGATACCCCCTGCGCCTCCTCCCGCACCCCCCTCACCTAAATCTCCCTCACTCCCACTCGTGCCTCCCCCTTCTCCTTTTTCTGCTGAGGCGCCTGCTCCAGAACCACCCGCTCCTCCTTTATAATGGGCCACAAGTTCTCCCCCTCGAATTTTTGCAGCGACAACATCTTCTAAATTAGAGAGCGTAGAAGAAAGTTTGGGATTCATATAGACCGCCAGCGATAACACTAAAAAAGAAGCCACCACTATGACGAGTAAATATTCGACTGTACTTTGTCCTTGATTTTTTTTCTCAATCATTTTACGTCTTGTCCTTATGAATAAAAAAATATTTCAAACAGATAAAGCTCCTAAAGCCATTGGCCCTTACTCTCAAGCTATCGAGAGTAACGGCTTTCTATTTTTATCCGGCCAAATTCCTATCGACCCTGCGACAAACCAACTCATTTCTTCGACCTCTGTCGTGGATCAAACCAAACGGGTGCTTCAAAATATTGAAGCATTGCTTGCTGCCAAAAATCTCTCTCTTTCTCATGTTGTAAAAACAACTCTTTTTTTAAAAAACATGTCTGATTTCCCTGCTGTCAATGAAACCTATGGCATTTTTTTTAAAGAAAATCCCCCTGCTCGTTCGACTGTTGAAGTTTCAAAACTTCCTAAAGATGTTCTCATAGAAATCGAAGCAATAGCCACTCTTTAAATTTCTAATAATGGGCTCCAAATTTTCTCACTTCTGGTTTTGCTAGTTTTTCAAAATCTGCGTAACTGATTTCAATGGCATCCATATGAGTTCCTGCTGAAAACGTAATTTCCTTTTGCCACGTGAGCGACTCATCCACATAGACCTTCAAATCATAGAGATTCCCAAAAGGGGGCATCGTTCCAAGTTCACAATCTGGAAAGAGTTTTCGGATTTCAGCTTCTGTCGCTAACCGCAATTCTTGATCCCCCAAAATAGCCTTTAGGCTTGAAAAATCCACTTTGTAACAGGCTGGAAGAACAGCCATCACATACCCAATCCCACTCTTTAAAAGTACCACTTTGGCCACTTTTTCTCCCGTAATATGTTTAGAATGGGCTAATTGTTGCGCTGTAAAGCTACTGGGATGCACTACAGGTTTATACTCCACATGGTTTTCTTTTAAAAAGGCCCTCAAATGATGTGTCATCGGCATACGTTCCACCTCCTCGCTTCTGTCATTCCCGCAGAAGCGGGAATCCTCTCTATTTAATTGTACCACCGAGGAGAATAAGCGTCAAAAAGAGGTGTTCTTCTTGGGAAACAAGAAAAGACACCTCTTTTTAGGGGGTAACTTAAATCTTTCTATTAGGGAGAAAGAAAAATATTCCGTTGGTCACGATCTGATTTGCTACTGTGATAAATGTAGCCAATCATCTTATATCTAAAAGGAATGGGAGGCTGCATGGTAAGCAAGCCCCAAATAATTTGAGCATCCGTTGTGTATCCCACATTCCCAAGCGTTTCAAATTGGTATAAAGCCACAATTCCAACTCCTGGATTTTCTCCGGCTGCAGAATAGGCCACAGGGTCATTATAAGCCCTGGCATCTGGAGCACAGCTATAAGGATCATCGGGATTATAACTCCCCGCTGGGCTTGGAAAACATTTCACACTAAAAATGTAGCGAAATCCATCTCGTCCTGTCCATGGGGATAAAGGTGCATAGTATTCATGAATGGGAAGGTCTAGCCCTCGACGGAAAGGAGAATTATTCCCATACGTTCTTCCCACAAAAGAATATTTTCCCGCATTCACTGGATTATCAAATTCTTGAGGTGTTATCAGTTTTAAGCGAGGAAGATTTTTAGTGGAATACGTAACATTATCTAAATAGGTTACTAGCATTTGTGCATCTTCAGGCGCTGGAGGTAAGTTTTTAATACTTAATGCATTGAGATCATCATCAGATAGTTTTTTCTTACTTGCATGAAAACAGCCCGTGCTCATCAAAGGCAATGCCAAGATCAGAAACCATACCGTCCATTTCATTTTCTTTTCCATTTCGATACCCCTTTTCCATAGTCCCCCACAACCTTGGGTCAACGACCCTTTTTACACTTATAATGTGCAACCCCTGTGCCATCGTCGATAAAAATCGTAAGTACTTAATATAACTACTGCTTTTAGTAAATATGAGAAGATTAAAATAGGATTAGAAATGTAAAGATAATTGACACGGCTTTGGAGCACCCAGAAAAAACAAATAAAATCATGGAGTTATATGTCAAAAAAATGGGACAGGAGTTTTGTATATATTTTAGGCTGCTTTTTTAAGGAGAGATTCTTGAGCAATCGTCTGTTGGGTCGGCGACCCTTCTATTCTTTTGCCACCTTGTTCTTCATCAAAGAAATAAATCTTCTCTAAAGGAACATAGAGCACAACAGACTGATCCATGGTGAATGTATGAGACTCATGTGTACGAACAATAAAGGAGGCTCCATTCACATCAAAATGAAAGAGAAACTCGGATCCCAAAGGCTCCACCATTTGAAATTGGGCTTGAACGACCCAATGCTCACACAGAGGCTTTTGAAGTAAAATTTCTTCAGGACGAACGCCAATGGTGAGAGTTCCGCGTTCTAAAAAATTCATCGGAGGAGAACCCATAAATCCCGCCACAAACTTATTTTGTGGAGCGTGATAAATTTCATGGGGCGTTCCGATTTGCTGAATTTTTCCTTCGTTTAAAACCACAATCCGATCCCCCATCGTCATCGCTTCGACTTGATCGTGGGTTACATAAATTGTGGTTGTTTTTAATTTTCGTTGCAAATGCATAAGCTCTGCTCTCATATGAACGCGTAATTTTGCGTCGAGATTAGAGAGCGGCTCATCCATCAAAAAGACTTTGGGATTCCGAATCACAGCTCTACCGAGCGCTACTCTTTGCCTTTGCCCCCCCGAAAGTTCTTTAGGTTTTCGGTATAAAAGAGGCTCTATTTCAAGCATTCGAGCAATCGTCTTCACTCGCTGGTCAATTTCGGTCTTTGGAACTTTTTTAAGCCGCAAACTAAAGACCAAGTTGTCATAAACATTATAATGGGGATAGAGCGCATAGTTTTGAAATACCATCGCAATATCTCGATCTTTAGGATCGATCCGATTTATCAGCTGATCTCCAATATAAATTTCTCCAGAGCTGATCTCTTCTAGCCCTGCTAAGAGTCTTAACGTCGTAGACTTTCCACATCCCGAAGGCCCCACCAAGACCAAAAACTCTTGATCCCCTACTTCAAGATCAAAATTCTCTAAGATCGGCTTTGCCCCAAAGACTTTCGTGACATTTTTAAAATAGACCTTGGCCATCTTCTACCTCTACATACGTATCGGAAAATCCCAGAGAAGACCTGAGGCTTATTTAAGCCCCTCAATAAGAGGATGAAGTTTAAAATAAGCTCTAAAATTTCCTCGACAGACGGCTACATTTTCTTTGCGGTGATAGAGATGCACTTTTAACATGGAGTTACATTTAGCCTGAGAGGGACGACGTACTTTTTCTTCTAACAGAGCAGACAAGACGGATGTTTCAAACGCATGAAAGTGCTCTTTTGAAATTCTTTGTTTTTTAATAAGCTTCTTATTTTGGAACCATTTTATTTCATAGGCTTGAGTGATCTCTACTCTTTGGCTAGCAACATGAGGCGCCCATTTTAATTCTTCAAAAGAAAATAAGAGTCTTTCTTTTTGAGAAGTTTTCCCAAACCCAGGTATCGTCAAAAGCAAAAGAATAAAAATCAAAATACTCTTTTTCATTTCCGCACCCCATCTAACGTACACTCAGAAAATTTATATTTTTTAGTTGGATCACAGCCCAAATGTTCTCGAATTTTAGACTGTGCACCAAAAATACCATTCAGTCGACTCATCCCTTCAAGATGTCTAGCCTCAGTATCCCCCTCATAGATAGGCTTATAAAACTCATCCTCCTCTTTGGCCACCTCACAATAAAACCCCGCCATATTTAACACAGCTTGTTTTCTTTGTTCCTTTGGAAAAAACTTTTCAATCACTCTCCCCATCACGTGTGAAGCCAACCAATCGGCCGTTGCCTCATCTTCTTGCCCCTCTTGCAACCCTACAGAGTTGGGCCGCCGAAGGCACTCTATTAATTTTTTATAGGTCGGCCTCAAATCATACCCATTCCACTGACTGCCTTCATAACTGATTTTATGTCCTGCCTCATGCGCCAAGATCTCCATCATCGCCAAAGGATTTTTGTCACTTAAAAGAGTAATCGCTGGTAAAATATTAACCGCTTCTTCTAGTTCCAGCTCTGCATCCTTTTCATATGTATTATAATAAGCATTGATCTGTCTTAAATCGTTTAAAGTGGGATCTTGAAAACTTTGCACGATCTGATCTTTGGGAGGCACTTTTTCAAAATCTAAAACCGGAAGGGGAAATCCTTCTTTTGTCTTATAAAGATCACTCGAAGGTTTTTGTGGCCACCGAAGGGGCAAGGCTTGAAGTCCCGTCATCATCTTTTGATATTTGGCTGAATCTTTAAGCTCGGGCCTGGAACCAAAAAGGTCTCTCACAACTTCTACCAGCGTAGTCTTTACTTGGTCATACAGAGAATGAGTTTTAACTTTGTGAGATTCAGAAAATGTCTGATCCATCAAAGATTCCACCATAGGTTTTGCAGCATTTAAATTTTTAAAAAATAAACGCCGATAATTTCGAAGCATATTCTGAGCTAACCCTTGAGAACCATCACAAGCGTCTTGAGTCCTTTTGATGAGGAAGCTTATTTTTCGTTTCACTTTTTCCACAGGCGAAGCTGTTTCTTCTTGGGGCTCCATTCTTTTTTCAACGTCATGGGCCATGAGTTTTATGAGCACATCCAATTCCTTAGTAATAAATGCTATTTTTGCTACTTTTTCTTGTGGGGAATCTTTTTTTCTTAACACATCCATCAAACGAGAGCGCATTTGATAGCGATAGGGCTCCGAACATTCTGTTGGAAAAGGCACAGAGACGGAATCTTGTGGTTCACTGATCGTATTTTGCATGCTTTCACACTCATTTAAAATATCATTATACAGCTGAACCACATCGTCTTGATACCACCGTGATTTTTTATTGAAAAAGGCAAGCGGAGCATCTTTATACTTTTCATATAACTTTTCATAGGATGGAACTGGGGCTGGCACTGTCCCACCTCTTTCGCCCTGTTGTTCCAAAGCTCTAAATTCTGTTTCTAAATCCTCCGTTGCTTCAAAACAATATTTTGGAAAATCTTTAACTGTCACATACTGAGAAAAACCTTTGGAAAGCCATGTTTTACTCAATAATTCTTGTTTTAGTTCTTCAGATAAATCGGGTTTCACTTCTAACCCCTTTTCATCCAAATAATCAAAATAAGCTTTTTCAAGAGAAGGTTTGCCCATCGCTTGCACAGTCACATCATAGGCTGAGTCAATGATCTTCCCTGCTTCCTTCTTCAGTTGAAACAGCTCATCAAGCTTGGCATCAGACTTTAAACAAGCCGCTCCAAACAAATCTTCACAGGGCTCCGAAAAACCTGCTGTTTGGATTTGAAATGGGCATTCTTGAAAAATACGGCCCACACGTTCCTCAATTTCTCTGGTCAAGCGTGCAGCTTGTTCTGCTGTTTCTTTCTCATCTTGAGCAACGGAAGAAAAAGAAAAGAAAAATGGGAGTATCCCTACGAAGAACACCCCCATTTTTAAAAAATATTTCATTATTCTTCAGATCGGAAGAATAGAAGAAAAACTTAATGCCCTCTACCTACTGAGAGTTTCGTCGAAAAACGACGCCTTGGTTGACCCAACGCTGATCACGAGCATGGTAATAGCCAGACCAGACTTCGGCATCCTGCGTCGTTCCCAGCATGTAGAACACAGGCCTTTCTCTCATCGCTGTGACAGAGAGAGTATAGAGATTCACATTCATCACCATCCCTTTAGATTTCCACACCCCGCCTAAAGCCCTCGTCATCCATCCTGCATCTTCTTGATAATAGTAGGCAATCCCTCGATTGGTACCCCCATTTGCTCCAATATTTTTATACTTTCCAATAATGTGGGTCTGAGGAGTAGCCCCTCCATAAGAAAAACCATGCAGCTCATCATGCATCAAATTAGGTTGATGTTCAGGAGAAGCATTGTTGTCAAAAAGAAGATTCCAGCCACTGGAGACTCCTGCTAGATTTCTGCCCACAAGGGGATGACGAGCCAAACTTAAGGTTATATAATTCTGTTTGAAAAATGCGAGATCAACTCCTTGGGAAGATCGAAAAATAGTAAAATCACCCGTTTCAAAATTTTGAGGAAGTTCAGCTCTGGCCATTTGAAACGTTAAAGATTGACGTGTTTGTTCTTCAGCAGGAAGCAAATAGCTGACGATACGACTATAATCTTGACTCCACCGTTTTACCCCAAAGAGATGAATGTTATTTGCAGGATCAGCCACACATTGCATAGACTGCCCCATATCATCTGATAATGTTGAAGAGAGTTTTACTTTATAATTCCCTTGTGGCGTATAACGCACATAAACCAGTCTTTGGTCCATCCCCTGCGGACTCATTTGAAACAGCTGAATAAAAATATGGGAATTTTTTGCTTCATCCTGGCACGCCGTCATTGTATCTACAGGCGTGGCGTTGGCTACAGTTGAAGCTCGAAAATTTAACTCTCGAATACTTGTAATGTAATCGGTGAGTTCTCTAAAAACACCTCTGGAATGCCAATTCGCATTGGCATCTTGCCATCCATGCCAAAGTCCCAGCTTGCTATTCTCTGCGTATTGAGCATTTTTTAAATGTCCTTTTCGAACTGCAAAGGCAATGTGAGCGGCATTCCCCGTTCCAGGAAGAATGGCCACATCTTGGAAATAACTCCACTCATAGGGATCTTCGACAGGAACCACCGTCCCCACAACAGGTGCAGGTTGTGAAACCACCACCTCATACTGAGGCTGTTGTTGGGTTTGTTGTCCTTGCTGCCCAGATGTTTGGGGCACTTTGACTTTTGTAGATTTTTTAATTTTTCTGGATGTATTCCCCAACCAATCTGCATGACTGATCTGGATTTCTCCTAAAAATGAAAAGAAAAAACTAAGACCGACAATCGTAACGAGATGACTGAGTTTCATATTCCCCCCCCTTTTGAAAGCTTAAGAAAAAACGTACTACTAAATCCCATTATACTCAGGATCGGAATAAAAAAAAGAAAAATGAGCTATTTTTAATGAGAGCTTTAATGAGAAAATGTTTTCTCTGCTCGCCATTGATTATGCGTTCGACACAATAACCTTAGATTTTCTGGCGTAGAATCTCCACCTAAGCTCCAGGGATGAATGTGATCTATGAATGTGATCTAATTCTAGAAAGTTTTTCTCCGCACAGTGTTTGCCTTCAGGACTGACATACGAACATTGTCCCTCATCTCTTTGGTAAACTTCTCTTTGGATTGTTTGTGGGATGTATCTTGTTTCACTTTTAACATCACTGCTTTTCTTTTCCAAAGTTCTCTGGATTTTTCTTTCGGGGTCTTTCTTTTCAAGAAGGAGTTCTAAGGCTTCATTTAAAATATCCTCAAGCTTACCTTGCGGATACCGATGTCTTAAAATTTCCCTTGCTCTTTGAATCTTTTGGGCCAATACCTCACTGGCTTCAAATTCAATCTTGACTCTCCTTTGTTCTTTAACTTGCATGTCATGGTCAGAAAGAACCAGAGGGATAGCTAAAGATCCCTCTGGTTCTTTTCTGATTTCTGGCTCCCTTCTTTCATTACTTTCAGCGCTGAAGGTGAAATTTTGTGCAATTTTAGGGGCAAGTGGAGGAAGCACTCTAATCTTATCCTTAACTTCTTTCCGTTTTCCCACATAAGAAGAAATAATACTTTCTACCTCTCTGGTGGATTTATGAAAAATGGCTGAGAATATTTTTTCTTTGTTATTTTGATTTAAGTGCGGAGCCACAAGACTTAAATTCATAAGATTAATTTTTCCTTCTTTTAGAAGCTCCATGATTTCTGGAAATCTAAGACTGAGTCTGGCCGCTTGAATTCTTCGGTAAGCAGCCCCTTCAGAGTAATGATATTTTTGAGTGACATAGTTAAATAAACTAGAATATCCCTCAGCTGCATAAAGTCTCCTTCGGTCTATTTCAGAAAGATGCGCTACGACTTGAGCTGTCGCTTCTTTTTCTTCCTTCACCAAAATACTAAATTTTTCCACAAGTTCTTTGTCTTTTAATTTTAAAATTTTGTTCATAAAATCCCTCCTGTTTCCGTCACCCCCGCGAAAGCGGGGGTTTCAAAAAGTGATGAAACACTCTATCAAATCCATAAACTAAGTCAAATTTAGATGTGTAAATTATTTAATAATATCATATAGTTATACTATTTTTAAACGTAAAATTTTGAGGTTTAACGAACGATTTTTTAAATTTCACCAAAAGGGGTGAAAACTAAGAAGTTCGTAAGAATAAAAGGATTTAAATGGGTTTAAGAGCAGGTTCAAAAAGGCTATGCAAATAATCCCCCTCAAAATAGGCTTAAAATTTTTTTATGATTAAGAGCATAGATGTCATGCTGCTTTACTGAAAAACCATACCTACCGATAAGAAGAACATGAAGACTCTAAGTTTAGGGGTACTGATTTTTTGTTTAAGTCACCCCGTCTTAGCCAAAGACAGTCTCTATCCTTTAAAATGTGGGACCTATCTTGTTACAGCCCACGTTCAAAAAGGTACACCTCAGATGCTAGAGCTCGTAGTTGCCAAAGGCACAGAAGCAGAAACAATCCTTAAAGCTACGTTCCCAGAGAACAGAACCCCAAAATTCTTTTTTGAAAACAAAAATATTCTGGTCACAGGGAAACTAAAACTCACTCGAAAAACACATCCTTATACCCTAGAAGGAACCTGGCTCTCTTCTCCCATGACAGAAAAATACAGAAAAACAGATTGGGTTGTTTTAAAGGAATCTCT
>JACPSU010000109.1 GCA_016193105.1 Deltaproteobacteria bacterium
AGTCAGAAAGAGCAAGGGGCATTTTTAGAGATGCCCTTAGCTCTTTCTGACACTCGTAGGTCAAGATATGTTCCGGAAAAAATAAAACAGATTATTTGGGAGAGAGACGAAGGACAATGTTCCTACGCAAGTCCTGAAGGAAAGAAATGCGGGGAGAAAAACTTTTTAGAACTAGATCATGTCCATCCATGGAGCTTGGGTGGGGATACAACTGCAGAAAATCTAAGATTGCTTTGTCGAACGCATAATCAATGGCGAGCCGAGAGAACGTTTGGGATGTAGCTAAACATAGTTTATTTCTTTTAAAAATTTTTCGATTCTAAGATTGACCAATTCTGGCATGTCCATGTGGGAGCAGTGGCTTCCTTGAGGAACTTTAAGAAACTGAGCCTTCGGGATTTTTCGGTACATGTGGTATTGGTTTTGAATGGGGGTGATGAGGTCGTTTGTTCCTCCCATGATGAGCGTTGGGACAGCAATCTTTTTTAAAATCTTATCTCCTTTAAAATCTGCCATTTCTTGTAAAAAATAAAAAAAAGTATCTACAGGCTGATGAGAAACGCCGTTTAAATAGTTCTGAATCTCTTTTTTATGCGTGAGTTTGACATTAAAACCTAAAATACTAGTCAGAAACTGGCTGGTATGGCTTGTAATGCTTTTTTCCCAAAGTTTTGGGAATTGTTTGGGAAATTTTAAGTACATGAGTTTTAAAAACTCAAATCCTGCTTGAGAAAGGTTTGTGTGAAACATCGTCTCAAATGGATTTTTAACGGTTCCGCAAATAGCAATAAGAGCTGAGACTTTCTGAGGGAAAAGATCATAAAACTGTAAGATGACATTGACTCCCATGCTGTGTCCTAAAAGAGTGGCTTGGTCAATATTGAGCTCTTTCATGATGGCAGCCAAATCTTGGGCACATCCTTTAATCGTTAACTGAGAAGTTTTTTTGGGACTTTTGGATAAATTATGCCCTCGATAATCGAAATGGATAATTTGGTAATTTTTTTTAAAGAAATTGGTTTGGTGTCTCCATTGTTCTTTGTTGCAAACAACTCCGTAGCAAAAAATAAGGGGTTTGCCACTTCCGATGGATTCATAATAGATTTTTGTGCCATCGCTACTGGTCACTGTTCCTTGTTTTTTTTCGTCGGCCATGGTGTATTTGACAATGTATTTCTGAAAGCTTATTCTGTCAAGAATGTCCACGACTCTTTCTAACATCCTGAAGGTCTTTAGTGGCCTTCTTTTGCTTGCTTTCTTAGGAGTGATAGGGGCGATGATGTATATTTCAGCGTCTTTACCTAAATTGGTGAGTCCTGATCATTACCGTCCACTCGTCGTTTCAGATGTGTATGCCCAGGGAGGTGAAAAAATAGGAGAGTTTTATGAACTCCGTCGAAAACTTATTCCTTTTGAAGAGGTTCCTAAGGTCGTGGTCAATAGCTTTGTGGCTGCTGAAGATGCACAGTTTTTTTCTCATAAGGGGATTGATCTTCAAGGTATTATTCGAGCGGCCATTAAAAACTTCCAAGCGGGACGTTTTGTTCAAGGGGGATCCACGATTACTCAACAAGTTGCTAAGTCTATTCTCTTAACTCCAGAAAGAAAGCTCTCTCGAAAAATAAGAGAGCTTGTTTTGGCCATGAGGCTTGAAAAAAATCTGTCTAAAAAAGATATCCTCTATGTGTATTTAAATGAAATCTATTTGGGGCATGGTGCCTATGGGATTGAGGCAGCAGCACAAAATTATTTTGGAAAACGTGCTGCTGAGCTTAATTTGGCAGAAGCTTCTATGCTGGCTGGGCTTCCACAAGCTCCTTCCAGGTATTCTCCTTTGTTAAATCCAAAAGCAGCCAAAGAAAGACAAATTTATGTTTTAAAACAAATGGTCGATAATGGATATATTTCTAAACGAGAAGCCTTAGAAGCCAGAGATACCGTCTTAAAATTCTTAAAACGGGATGATTATAACCTTCGTTATGCCCCCTATTTTGTTGAATATCTCCGTCAGGTTCTTATTGATAAATATGGGTATGACAAGGTGATGAAAGAAGGGCTTCAAATTTATACCACTCTTAATTTCAAACTTCAAAAAACAGCTAATTTTGCGACTGAAAAGGGGCTGCGAGAGCTGGATAAACGGCAAGGTTATCGAGGGTCTCTCAAAAATTTAGATAAAAAACAGACAGAAGATTTTTTACAAGATCAGCAAGAAAAAGAAATTTTTGAAGAGGGAAAGGTGTATCAGGCGATTGTCTCACAAGTGAATGATGCTCAACGAAAAACCGTGGTTCGTTTTGGAGAGTGGGAGGGAGAAATGCCTCTCGAAGAAATGAGATGGGCGCGTAAACCGGATAAAGATAAATACTATGTAGAAGATCTGGTAAAAAAACCTTCAGCGGTTTTATCTCCAGGGGATTTAATTTTGATTCGCCTGCTTCAAAAACCAGAAAAAGGGGTGCGAGTCCATGTGATGTTGGAGCAAGATCCTGTGGTACAGGGAGCTCTGCTTTCTTTCGATTTTCATACAGGATTTGTAAAAAGCATGGTGGGGGGGCTTGATTTTTCAAAAAGTGAATTTAATCGAGCACTTCAAGGCAGACGCCAAGTGGGATCTACTTTTAAACCTATTATTTATGGAACGGCTTTAGAAAAAGGGTATACGGGGGCTTCTGTGATTATTGATGCTCCTATTATTTATCGAGAGGGAGAAGAAGAGATTGAAGAAAAATGGAAACCCAAGAATTTTGGAGAAAAATTTTATGGGGATACAATCTTAGCCAATGCCCTGGCCTTTTCCAGGAATGTGGTTACGATTAAACTTGTTCAAGAACTTAAAATTCCAACCGTTGCCGAGTATGCCCAAAAATTAGGAATTGAATCTCCTTTGATTGAAGATCTTTCGATGGCCTTAGGTTCTTCAAGTATTACGCTTCTCGAAATGTGTCGCTCTTTTTCTATTTTTGCCAATGAAGGAAAAAAGTCAGAGCTTGTGTTTATTCAAAAGATCTTAGATCGTGACGGAAATATTTTAGAGGAATATAAACCCCAAGAACAAAAACCAATCTTACCTCCTCAACAAGCCTATGTCATGACTCATCTTTTAAAAGGGGTTGTAAATTATGGAACGGGGAAAGATTTGCAAGATATGAATTGGCCTTTGGCCGGAAAAACAGGAACCACCAATGATTTTGCGGATGCCTGGTTTGTGGGGTACAGCCCCGATCTTTTAACTGGCGTGTGGGTGGGATTTGATGAACGTCGGAAAATGGGAGAACATGAAACAGGATCTCGCGCTGCTATTCCGACGTGGAAACTCTATATGACAGAAGCTTTGAAAGATATTCCCAAAAAAGATTTTCCTGTGCCTGATGGTGTGGTTATTTTTAATATTGATGCCAAGACAGGTAAGAGAGCGACTGCTAGAAGTAAATTTCAAACTCCTGTGGCCTTTATCGAAGGGACAGAACCGCAAGAAGAAAAAACTCCCAGATTAAAACGTAAAGAAAAAGAGAAAGAAAACGATCAATTCTTCAAAGAAGATCTCGAAGAATGAAGAAATTGATTGACTTGTTTTTTAATTTTAGTTAAAGATTTGCCCATCGTTGTGTTGGGACCTTCTTAATAATCCCAACTAAAATTTAAATTAGACTTAACCAAAGGAGTACTTTATGAAAAAAGGTATTGTTTTAGGTCTTTCTCTCTTCTTGGCCCTTCTGGTTTCTGCTGTTCATGCGGAGCATCAATGGAATGAAGCATATGGGGTCTTTTATTCAAGCCACCCCTATTATCCAAACAATGTAGAAAGAATTCGTATTTCTCATCCGGGTGCAAGTTATATGCGGGTTCATTTTACCCGTATAGAAACTGAAAGAGGCTATGATGTTATCGAAGTGTTAGATAATTCAGGCCGTCGTGTGAATCAGTTTTCAGGGAGCTATAGTGATGTTTGGAGTGAAGTTGTTCAAGGAGACACGCTTTATGTTGTATTAAAAAGCGATGCAAGCCGACAAGCGTATGGATTTGATATTGATCGCTATGCGTATGTTGCAGAATTTTTTCCTCCTACTCCTCCCACACCCCCAGTTCCACCTGTACCTCCAGTTCCTCCTACACCGCCCGTGCCTCCTGTTCCAAGTCGAGAATTTATTTCTGTCGATGGATTTTTAAATCACGATATTGAAAATCGTACGATTAGTTTTCATGGACGAGCCTTGGGATTTTATCCCAGAAATGGCACTGTTCGTATTTCAACTCCAGATGGCATGCAAGCTTTAGTAGGGCTTACAACCAATGGAGATTCCTTTTCCACGGAAATGATTACGCTTCCTGAGGGGATGGTGACTACGGTTGAGATTATTCTTCAATCTACCGATGGACGGCGGTTTTCAACATCTGGATATGCCAGAGCCAGAAATCCAGGGTATCGGGGATTTACGGAAACAATAAGAGTTCGCTAGAAAAGGAGGGTGTGTATGAAACGATGGAGTTTGATTAGCTTTATCTTTTTAGGAATGATGGCGTCAGCATGGGCATCGGATGATACGGCATCCGCTCCACCAGATACACCACGTGCGATTTTAGTTCGAAGTCAAGATCAAAACACCTTGGAAGTCAGGCTTTCTAAAAATATATTTCGAACAGAATATCGTGAAGAGTGGCATACACACCCTCACTATGGTGATCACCATTCTGGTCATGATGCTTCCACCTGGTATGAGACGTATCAAGATCAAGAACAATATTGTCATGAAGTAGAATATTGGGTGTCTGAACCTTATTGGGATACTGAAACGTATCAAGAGTGGCATTGTGAAAGCGATGGCCACTGTCATTGGATTTGGCGAACACGACCAGTCATGCGTTACAGACAAGTTCGAAAAGTAAGATGTGAATGGCTCTGGAGAACGGTGACTAAAGTAAGGCTACGTACCTTTGAAGAGCTTCATTCTCATACGGTTGCTGTGCAAGTGTATGATCGAACAGTTGAAAAACAAGTTCGCATTGTGATGCCACCTGAGGCACAACTTCAAACAGGTGAGACTGAAACGCTATCCGTAGCTTTTGATGGAGAAAGAGTTCTCCTTCGTCCTTCGAGCAATTTTTATGTCTATCGTGAAGTGAGTCGCGAAGAGCAGAGAAATGAAGTTTTAATTACTTTGGGGTTAGGAACTTTAGATAGCGAAGAATATGGTAAAACTTCCATTTCTGGATTGCGTTTAGAAGGGGAGTTTGATCAAGCAACTTTACATCTTGTAGATGAAAAACCTTCTTATCGAGTAAATACCCAATATTATTTGGATGTTGTTGATGAAGAAGGGAAAGCTATTGTTTCTAATGCAGCCATTCCGCTTGATGAAGCCAAAGCTCCTTTCAGAACTTTTTCTCTTCCGTTAGTTCCAGGACAAGGAAAGCTGGGGCCATTCGTCTCTGACTATCTGAAGGGCTACATTGACTATACGCTTCGTTTGAAAGTCATTCGCCATTCCATTCTTTTTGAAGGTGGAAAAGTGGAGTTTGTCATCGAAACCAAACGAAAAGGTGTTTTAGATAATGGAGCTTTTAGTCATCCTTCGATTGGAGATTTTCGCTTGGTTCGAGAAGGTGGAAATTTTTATCTAAAACTTTTAGACACTAAAGCGGGTCAGGAGAAAGTAAATGTTCAGTATTCTCTTAAAATACATCGAAAGATTTTTTGGGTTTCAGACCATGTCGTGGGACGAGCTCAGTGGAATAGCGATGGTACACAAGAGATGACCTATCTTCTTCGCAAAGGAGAATCAAATCTTCTAGCCGCGGGGCTTCGTGAAAATATGGAGAAAAAGACAACCTATTATGTGCGCCTACGTGTGCTTCGAGAAAGCCCATATTTGTGGTTCGAGTAAAATAACCATCAGGCGCATTTCCCGTGTAGGTATAATTAAAAATAACCACCTGTTCTGTGGGATCAGACCTGAGCGTGTTTGAAAGATTTAAGCTTGTAAATCCCCCTGTAAGTGCCACATCTCCTGAAATAGAATTAGGAAGAGCCACGGCGGCATGACGAAAAACAGCTTTAGGCAAGTGACTCCCCACAGGAACAAATCTTCCCATAAAGGGGTCATAAAAATCAGCACTACTGTAGGTGAACCCTTTTTCATCTAATCCTCCGGTGATCAGCACAGCATCATCCGCAGTATTGGTAGGAGTTTTGTTATCAATATAAGTTGCGGTGTGATAGCGTCTGGCATTCGACATCCGACCTAGAACGGGGACAAAGCTTAAGTTCACAGAATCAAAAACTTCTCCTGTGTCTGTGGATTCAACGCCAAAGAATCCTCGAGTATTTCCTCCTACAATTAAGATTCCCCCACTTTTTAAAGCGGTAGCTGTATGTTCTTCACGAGGAGTATTGAGCCGAGCTGAGATGTAGGTGAATCCTCCTGTCATAGGATCGAAAATTTCAGCGGTATTCAAAATATTTCCGCTATTATCTTGTCCCCCTATAATGACAAATTGTCCATAATAGAAGGAGGCGGGATCTGTAATTTCTGTCACGGTGTGATTTTTTCGTGGAATTCTTAAATTACCGATGGCGCTGACAAAGCGATCGGAATTAGGGTCATAGACATCAGCGGTGTTAGAAACATATGGGCCTAACAAATCTTCAGATTGTCCACCGACAATGAGCATGGACCCTCTGGGTGCCTTGGAGCCTCCTAGAGTGGCTCGTGTTTGAGTGTGAAGAGCACGAGGTTCAAAAAGATCTGCTTTCACAGGACTTCCAGCTACATCGTATGTATCTCTTGTATAGGTACCATAGGTGAAAACATTTTGAGAAGGACTTAATCCAGCTTCATATCCTCCGGCGACAACCACTTTTTGACCGTCTTCTGTGACAGCCGTGGTATGGCTATGATGTCCTTCTGGAATAGAAGTTAAAAGGCGAGGATCGGCAGGGCCTGAACTATGACTACCGCCGCCTCCGCTTCCACCGCAAGCCGTCATCATCACCAAGCTTAACAAAGATAAATAGGTATATACATTCTTCATGGGATTTCCCTCCTTAATAAAGCGAAGATGAATACTAGCAACTTATGTGCCAAATTTATAGAAATGGTAAGGCAATTTTTGCAATTAAATTTCCATCGGCAGAAGGGGGCTTCATGAGACTTTTTGAGGCTATTTTTTGGTAAAGGAGTCTCTGAGGTATAAAGTGATTAATATAAGAGCATCTAAAAACAGAAGATGTCTTAACGCGTTAATACTTAACTAATTGAATTTACATGTGTTTTTATGTATTTCTCTATGAATAGCGCTGTCAAAAAGCTAGGTATGGTAATTAAAAGTAAAGAATTTCATATATTTGAGATTATTAAGAGCATAAGTATGGAAGTTGAGTATTGAAAATGTAACAGTTTCTTAATGATTTCTTGAAGCGTGTCTGAAAGAAATCATTAAGAAACTGTTGTATTTTTACTACCCATGGCATATAAATTGCTTACTTTTTAATCTCTTATGAAAAATATTTTATTTATTCTTCTTTTATTTCCTTCCTTAACCTTCGCTGCAACTCTTAAAGACGATGCTTATGAGTTAGATGTGACCTATCGAAAAGAACAAAAAGAAAAAGAGCCACGAAAACTTCATATGAAACTTGATTCTTCTTCTTTTCAATCTCTGCGCCTTTTTTATTCTAAAGATGTCACTCAAAAAGAGGATGCCTCGCAATTTATTCAAGTTCAAATCCAAGATATTCGATTTCTGACCTTCGTGGGTTCTAATACAGGGGAGCCTTTTTTAGAAACTGTGATTATTTCAGACCAAGGTGCTGTTTTGATGGGATATGTTGAAACAGAGGATCACTTTATTACTTCTTCAATGAAGGAGTTGGTTCCTTTGAAATCCATGGAACAGGCGACCTTTGTCACAGATGATGAAAAAGACAAAGTAGATTCTACGAACTATTGCGTAGAATATGCCAAGGAATATCTATGGAAGGGTGTTCAAGAATCTGATTTTGTCAGATTTCATGTGAGTGAGCTTAGGTCCATAAAAGCAACGGAAGATCCCGAGGATAAAACCACACGATTAGAACCCTATGAATATGAAATGATTTATAAGGTCGTAAGTGTGAATGAGGAGGCGCAGACCCTAGATATTGAAATGGTTACTCCTGACACTGTAGAGCCTGTTCGAAAAACCCTATTCTGGAAAGAGTATCCTTCGTTTAAAGTGAAAAAAGTTTTGCCGATAAAAAAGACAACTTTGGAATTTGTTACAGTTCGGGATTTGGCACAGAGAAAATCCATTACAACCCAAACTTTTGAATTGGAGATTGAAAATGAGAAAGGTGAAAGCTTAACTTTATCCCTTAATCCTTCCTTATTTCCCCTTGTTTATCTAAATGGCATCAATGCAAGTGTCCAAGCGAGAAATTCCAAGGATGAAATTATACAAACCGTTGTAGAAGTGAATCGATTTAAATTTGACAATGGAAAAAAGGCGTTGGAGCATCTTCCTCCAGAGCAACAAGAAGCTTTAGCAGCCCAAGTGAAGGGATATTCTTCTGAATTTTTTAAGGCGCTCAAGGATAATAAGCTAATAAAAGAGACCATCGATTACTTTATTGCCATGGATGAGCTTTTTATCTCTTTGGATGGATTCCCTCAATCTTTTGAAGCTGAACAAACTTTGGAAGAAATTATTTCAGAAATGGAACAAACAATTGATGAACGATTCAGTAATTTAGAGCGTGATATGACGCTATGTTTAGAGCAGCTGGGGAATATCGAGCATGATTTAGCACTTTTAAATGGGGAATTAGCGCGGGATCCTAACAATACGGAGGCCAAGAGAAAAATAAATCAACTTACATTTTTAAGACGAGATTGGGTGGGCAAACAGGAAATGTTAGAACGCTTAAAAGCTACAGACCAAGAAAGATTAAAACAAGAGCAGCGTCGACTCTACACCGAAGGGTTCAATCGAGAACAACAAAGCAGGCGCAATGTCCTTTCCCATGAAATTACAGAATTTTTTCAAAGCGAAATTCCATCTGGTGTGACTTGGGAGCAGGTGATGAGCGTGGGGCAATTTACTCTTCTTTCTCCTACGCGTGCTCTTATTTCTTTCCCCAACTCTTCTGTTAAAATCCACCTCAAACTCCACGATTCTCAGTGGAAGATCTGCGCAATTGTTCGATAATCAGTTGGGCTTATTCTTGTGGCATGCAAGCTCCCAATATTTAGTCCATTTTAAAAAATGCTCAAAGGCATAAAGCATTGAAAAAATAATACCAAGGGTGCCATCTCGGTACCCTTTTTTTACAATGGCTAACTTCCAAAATAACTTAAGTGGTTTATAAAACAAGTTTTTTCTAACTTTTTTCCAAGGCAAAAGGCCTTGTGTTTCAAAGAGTTCTTGAGCAGCCAAAGTTGTATAGCGATTTTGCCTGCTTATGAATTCAGAAATAGTGTTAAAAGGGTAATGTTCAACGTCAGCTTCTAAAGTGCCAATACTTCCATTGACCTTTAGCCTTTCATGGACCAATCCATAAAAATAAGCGAGTTCCTTTAAATAGAGAATATGAATGTAATGATACCAGGGCCCATTTTTCATACAATGGCCTAAAAAGAAGTTTTTTCTTCGAGTTTTATAAGCCGCAGAAGAAGGAGTGTTTCGAATCGTTTCAAATTTATTCTTAAAAAAAGAAGGGACAATTTCATCTGCATCGAGTTGTAAAATCCATTCACTTTTAGCTTGAGTAGCCCCAAAATTTCTGTCATCAGAAAAGTTTTTGAAGGGGCGACTAAATATTTGAGAAGTATACTTTTTGCAAATAGAAAGAGTATTGTCCGTACTTTCTCCATCGACAATAATAATTTCATCTGCCCATCCATGGATGCTTTTTAAACAATTTTCAATTTTGTCTTCAGCATTTTTAGTTAAAACCACGGCAGCTAGGTTTTTATAAGGTAGATGAGTTGTCATAGGAGATAGCTTGAGTATTGATGATAGAATTTATTTGATTGAGCATGGGATGTAAGTCTAATTCCGCTAAACATATTCTATTGTGACATTGGGGCATAGAAAAGTTCTTATAACAAGGACGACAAGCAATGAAGGAGTAAAAAGATCTTTGAAGTGTTTTTTCAATATGAGGTCCATACACATTTTCATCTACGGGACCATAAATGGGGAGTGTTGGACAGTTGAGGGCGGTTGCTAAATGCAGAGGGCCACTTTCGCTGCCGATCACAAGATGGCACTGCTTCATTAAAGCGCCTAATTGATGGAGCGTTGTTTGTCCTGAAAGATCAATGCCGGGATATTTCATATATTCCGTGACCTCTTTACATAATTTTTTTTCCGAAAAACTTCCAATGATAAAAATATTTGCTTTGTATTGTTCTATGAGGCGATCTGCTAATTTTGCAAAATGAGAAGTAGGCCAATAGCGATAAGTGGCTTGAGCTCCCCAACTGGCCCCCCCGCCAGGAAGAATACAGATCACTATGTTGTTTTCTTTGATATGGCCACATGTTTCCCAGAAAAACCATTTTTTAATTTTATTTTATGAGTTAAGAACCGTCCACGTTTTTTGTAATTAAAGCCTATTCGAATAGGGATGTCCCAAATAAATTTTGCCAAGAATCCATATTCGTCATTATTGGAGAGATCAAAACAAATATCAAAATTTTGGTGTCTCAATGTGAATAATAGCTTACTCAGATAGTGAATTTTTTGAAAAAAAGGGAGGGATCGATAGTGATCTTTGTGATACGTGAAAAGTGCATTGATGTGTGGATTAAATTCTAAGATGGCTTCAGTCCGAGA
>JACPSU010000110.1 GCA_016193105.1 Deltaproteobacteria bacterium
TACAGAGACCAAATATAAAAAATGGTTACAGGTTGAATTGGCACATTGCGAAGTACTCGCAGAAGAAGGGCTCATTCCTAAAGAGGCTCTGGCTATAATTCAAAAGAAAGCATCCTTTGATATTTCTGAAATTGAAGCCATTGAAAAAAAAGTAAAACACGATGTCATCGCTTTTTTAACAAATGTCAGCAGTAAAATTGGGGCTGAAGGACGCTATCTTCATTTTGGGCTGACCTCTTCCGATGTTTTAGACACAGCTTTTGCTCTGCTTTTAAAAGAATCTGCACAAAATATTTTAGATGAAGTTAAAAAATTAACTAAAGTCTTAAAAGATAAGGCCTATGAATATAAAGATCTTGTAACTGTAGGGCGATCGCATGGCGTTCATGCAGAGCCCACCTCTTTCGGATTAAAATTTGCTCTTTGGTATGCAGAGATGGTTCGAAATTATCATCGGCTTAAAAATGCCCAGCAATCGATAAGTTTTGGGAAGTTTTCTGGGGCCATTGGAAATTTTGCTTATTTAACGCCTGACGTTGAAGAAAAAATTTGTAAAAAGTTAGAGCTTAATTTTGCTCCTATTTCAACTCAAGTGATTCAGCGCGATCGACATGCTGAGTTTTTTTCAAGCTTGGCTATTTTAGCAGGAACGATTGAAAAGATTGCTCTTGAGATTCGCCACCTTCAGCGCACAGAAGTGTTAGAAGTGGAAGAGCCATTTTCCGAAGGGCAAAAAGGAAGTTCTGCGATGCCTCACAAAAAAAATCCCGTGGGATGTGAAAATTTGACGGGGTTGGCTAGGCTTGTTCGTTCCTATGCGCAGGCCTCGTTAGAAAATATAGCGCTTTGGCATGAAAGAGATATTAGTCACTCCTCTGTAGAGCGCGTGATTGGGCCGGACAGTACTATTTTGGTTGATTTCATGGTGGATCGCTTAACTGGGATATTAAAAGATCTGGTTATTCATAAAGAAAATATTTCTAAGAATTTAGAAAAAACAAAAGGACTTATTTATTCTCAAAGAGTTCTTTTGGCCCTAACCCAAAAAGGAATTGAGCGACAAAAAGCCTATGGTATGGTTCAAAAGAATGCCTTGGCACTAACCCAAACTTCTTTTTTTGAGCTTTTGAATCGAGATAAAGAGGTGCGAGAGTATTTATCTGAAAGTGAGTTAAAAGAGTGTTTTAATCCAGTGCACGCTTTAAAGCATGTAGATCAAATCTATAGGAGGGTATTCGAGTGTTGACCAAAAAAGAAAAAATATATGAAGGCAAAGCTAAAATTCTCTACACCACCCATGATCCTGCCACTCTCATTCAGTATTTTAAAGATGATGCCACGGCCTTTAATGCGAAGAAAAAAGGGACGATTACCAATAAAGGGGTTTTAAATAATCAAATGTCCTCTTTTATCTTTCAATTTTTAGAAAAAAATGGAGTGAAAACACATTTCAAAGAAAAATTAAGCGATCGGGAAATGGCTGTGCGTGCTTTAAAAATATTTCCCGTAGAAGTAGTGATTCGAAATCGCGTGGCGGGGTCGCTGGCCAAGCGACTGGGATTAGAAGAGGGGAGAAAACTTCAACAACCCATTTTAGAATTTTTTTATAAAAGTGATCCCTTAGATGATCCGATGATGAGTGAAACGGCTCCGGTAGCTCTGGGATGGATGACGCAAAAAGAAGTGGATCATGTGAAGGAGCAAGTGTGGAAGATTAATCAACTTATGACAAAGTTTTTTGATGATCGAGGGATTGATCTTATTGATTATAAATTAGAGTTTGGGAAAGATGCTCAGTCCAATATCTTTTTGGCGGATGAAATTTCTCCGGATGGATGCAGGCTTTGGGAAAAAGGGACTGGGGAAAAGCTCGACAAGGATCGTTTTAGAAGAGATTTAGGAAAAATAGAAGAAGCTTACGAAAAAGTGTGTAAGCTTATTTGTGAGGGGCGTCCATGATTGCACGTGTGTACATTACACTTAAGGAGGGGGTTTTAGATCCCCAGGGCAAAACCGTCCAAAAATCCTTACACTCCATCGGATTTCAAG
Organism: Deltaproteobacteria bacterium; assembly: GCA_016193105.1. Taxonomy (GTDB): domain Bacteria; phylum Bdellovibrionota; class JACOXK01; order 2-02-FULL-40-11; family 2-02-FULL-40-11; genus JACPST01. The sequence continues at coordinate 2,050 of JACPSU010000110.1, forward strand.
ATGTGTCCGATGTTCGCGTGGGGAAATATATCGAGGTGACGTTGCCAGATTCTCTGAATAAAGCAGAGGCAGATAAAAAACTAAAGCAAATGTGTGAAAAGTTATTAGCAAATACAATCATTGAAAATTACTCCTTTAATATTGTAGCGAAGACATAAGAGATGAAAAGATTTATCTCAGATGGGAGGATCCACACCGGGCGGAGGGGCCCAGCGGAGATAAATCTTTTCATCTCTTATAGCTTTGGGAGAATGTTATGAAATGGGGAGTGATTGTTTTTCCTGGTTCAAATTGTGATCACGATTGTTATCACGTTTTAAAACATGTTCTTCACCAGGATACCCATTTTTTGTGGCACAAGGATACAGATCTTAATTCCTTTGATGCTGTTATTCTTCCAGGAGGATTTTCCTATGGAGATTATTTACGCACAGGAGCAATGGCTAAATTTTCTCCCATGATGCAATCGGTTGTTGCTTTTGCAAAAAAAGGAGGGCTCGTCCTTGGTATTTGTAATGGATTCCAAATTTTACTTGAATCCGGTCTTTTGCCTGGCGCGATGCTTCGCAATAGCTCTTTAAAATTTATTTGCGAATCAGTAAATCTTCGAGTTGAAAACTCCAAAAATCCTTTTACGCAGTACTATCAAAAGTCCGAAGAGCTTTCGATGCCCATTGCGCATAGGGAAGGAAATTATTTTATTGATCAAGAAGGACTAAAAAAACTTAAAGACAATAACCAAATTATTTTTCGGTATGTCAAAAATCCCAATGGGTCAGAAGACAATATTGCTGGAATTTCTAATGAAAAGGGAAATGTGTTGGGCCTTATGCCACATCCCGAACGAGCGTCTGAATCACTTTTAGGATCTCAAGACGGCCGTCGCTTGTTTGAGTCGGCCATTCATGCTTTAGAATCGAACCGTTAAGGAAGATCCATTCCAGTCTACATCCAATCCATATTTTGATTTCAAAAGTTGCCAGCGGTTTTCTTTGATAGTGCGGTTAAATTTGTGAGCGCTAGAGACGGCAGAAAAAATATTAGCCCCATAAAATCCAGCGCCAAAAAAGATTAAAATTCCAGCGGGCACATAATACTCTTTGTCTAGAGTGGCATAAATTCCATAGGCAAACATGCCATTAATAGTGAGTGCTGCCGCGCCATCCCAAAATCGTCCATCATACCATTGGCCTGATCCTGGCAGGAGTGCGGAGAGGGTACCGGCCAAAAAAGGAGAGCGATGGGGCAGATTTCCCCACTGGCTGATTTCTTGAGAGAGAAGATCAGCTTTTATTTTTAGTTTTGTGTTTTTGATTTGTGCGAGCTCTTTTTGAGCTTCTTCATTATTTTCTTTTAGAAAATAAGCCCAGCCTTTTTGGTAAAAACTGGGGTCCGCCCAGAGGCCTTGGGGGAAATTTTCTAAAAATTGATCCCATTCTTTAATCGAAGAAGATAGATTTTCAGATAGAAAATAGGTTTGTGCAATCATAAAGGCGGCTTCTTGGTCTATTTTTGTTTTAGAAAGCGTAGAGAGTTTTTGAAAATAGGGAAGGGCTGCTTCCCATTTTTTTCCTTTGAGATATGAAAAGCCGATTTGAAAATTTACCGGATTTGCTTTGGGGTGTGTAGGATAAAAATGTAAAAATCGTTTATATTCTGTAATTGCCCGATAATAATCTTCCTGCTGATAGAGGCTATTTCCAAAGCGCAAGATTTCCCCAGGGGGCTCTGCTGCATATACTAGAGGAGGAATAAGTAGCAGTATTAAATATATTTTATTTCGTAAACCAAAAATCATTGTTTGCCACCGGGTCATAGAGACGTGTTCGTCCATATTTTGTAATCGGAGGATAATAGGCTTGATCTTCGCTTCGCATAAAACGATCTGCCGCCATGACTCCTCCGATCAGTGGACCATGTTTTTGAAGGGTTTGGTACGCATAGTCTGAGCAGGTGGGATACATTCCACATCGTGATCCATCTGCGCGGCTAATGGTAGCTTGATAAAATGCATAGCCATATTCAAAGCGTTGATTCCAAAATATGTCATCCCCGCGGAAGCGGGGATCCCAACTATGAGAGAAACGAAGAATCCCTTCTTCTATGACGGGAGCTTTTTCAGAGATCGACCACGGCTGGGCATATAAAAGTGTGGGGAAAAAGAGCCAGATCAAAATTTTCATCTGAGACGGTCTTTAGTGTACGTATAGTCTTCTAATGTTGTAAGGCGTGTCTCATGATTTTCTAATTTTTGATCATGCTTTTGTAACTTTTCCTCATGAGGATCTCTGGCTTCGAATGCAAACTTTAGATCTTTACGAAGTTCTTCAGTCAAAATACGTAAAATGTCTACTCCGTCGTCCACTTTTTCTTTAATTTCTTGTTTAAGTCTCGTTTCCATTCCTTGCATTTCTTTCTGCAGTCTTGTTTCTGCTCCTTTCAGTTCTTCTCTAAAGTCTTTTTTAATATTTGCGCTTAATTGATTGAGATCTTGTTTTGTAATACTCATACAGTTCTCCTTTTAATGAAGTTAGCATTATAAGACACACATCCGTATGCGTCACTGAGAAAAGTGATAAGCAAATTTTGTGCCACACTTTTTGAGCTCAAATGGGGTTAAAAAGGGGTCGGATTTCCGACCATGGAGCCTATTTTTTAAGCAAAAGTAATTTTTGCATTTTGGGCATAATTTCAGTACACTCCCTCTAACCTTATGGAAAGCGCTTCTATTTCTAAAGAGGCCATCTCCTCTCATGGTCTAACAGAGCAAGAATATTATAATATTATCAATATCTTAGGCCGAGAACCTAATCTTATCGAATTGGGTGTTTTTTCTGTGATGTGGTCTGAGCATTGCAGTTACAAAAGCTCCAAGGTTCATTTAAAAAAATTTCCGACTAAAGGGCCAGCTGTTGTGCATGGCCCCGGTGAAAATGCCGGCGTGGTGGATATTGGGGATAACCAGGTGGCGGTTTTTAAAATGGAAAGCCACAATCATCCTTCCTTTATAGAGCCCTATCAAGGTGCTGCCACAGGAGTGGGGGGAATTTTAAGAGATGTGTTTACGATGGGGGCGCGACCGGTGGCCCTTTTAAATTCTCTTCGCTTTGGATCCCCTGAGCATCCAAAAACAAAATTTTTGGTTGAAGGGGTAGTTCGAGGAATTGCTGGATACGGAAATTGTTTTGGATGTCCAACGGTGGGGGGAGAGGTTTATTTTCATCCTTCCTATACCTTAAATCCTTTGGTGAATGCTTTTTGTTTGGGCGTAGCCGATCGCGATAAAATTTTCTTGGGGCGTGCAGAAGGCGTTGGAAATTCTGTGATCTATGTGGGATCTAAAACGGGGCGGGATGGCATTCATGGAGCGACGATGGCTTCTCAATCCTTTGATGATGAAGCGGAAGCTAAAAAACCGACCGTTCAAGTGGGCGATCCCTTTACAGAAAAGTTGTTACTGGAAGCTTGTCTTGAAGTCATGAAGCAAGACACTGTGATTGGTATTCAAGATATGGGGGCTGCGGGACTCACCTCTTCAGCGGTTGAAATGGCAGGGCGAGCGGGAAATGGAATTTTAATTGATCTTTCCAAAGTCCCAGCGCGCGAAACAAAGATGACCCCCTATGAATTTTTGCTTTCAGAATCTCAGGAGCGAATGCTTTTGGTTGTGAAAAAGGGATTTGAATCTCAGGTGAAAGAAATTTTTGATAAGTGGGATTTAGATATGGCTGTGATTGGAGAAGTAACGCCAGATGGAAAGTTTCGCGTGGTTTTTGAAGACAAAGAAGTGGCCAATATCCCTGTAAAAGCACTGACAGAAGCTGCTCCAGTGTATGAGAGACCTGTGCGTGAATATCCCGCAGAGGGATTTGATAGTGTGTCTCGAAAAATAGATGAATCTTTATCACTAGAAGAAATTATCAAAACATTGGTGACCTCTCCCAATCTCTGTTCTCGAAAATGGATTTACAGACAATACGATCATCAGGTGAGAACAGATACGGTGGTTTTGCCGGGAGGGGATGCGGCGGTAATTCGCGTAAAGGGAACGCCCAAAGCATTAGCGATAACGACCGATTGCAATAGTCGGTATTGTTTTAAAGATCCTTTCTTAGGCGCACAATTGGCGGTGGTGGAAGCCGCTCGCAATTTAGCCTGCGTGGGGGCTAAGCCTTTAGGTTTGACCGATTGCTTAAATTTTGGGAATCCCGAAAAGCCTCATGTGATGTGGCAATTTCAAAAATCGGTTGAGGGAATTTCGCAAGCATGCCGTAAATTTTCTATTCCGGTCGTGAGTGGAAATGTGAGTTTTTATAATGAGACGAACGAAGAAGCGATTTATCCAACCCCTGGCATAGGAATGGTTGGGCTCTTAAGTGATATAGAATTAAGGATGACCCATGCATTTCAAAATGTGGGAGATGTGATTGTTCTTTTAGGAGAAAGTTTAAATTCACCTCATGATGAAAGCTTAGGGGCAAGTGAATACTTAGCTTTGATTCATCACAGTGAAGAAGGCCTTCTTCCAAAATTGGATTTAGAGCTAGAGAAAAAAGTTCAAGAGACTCTTTTAGATGTGATCTCTCAAAAATTGATTTGCTCTGCACACGACTGTTCTGAAGGAGGCTTGGCGATAGCTCTTTTAGAGAGTGCTTTTCCGAAAAATTTAGGAGTTAAAATTCAGTATTCTAAAAATATTCGAAAAGATGTTTTATTTTTTGGAGAATCTCCATCGAGAGTCGTGGTGAGTTGTGTGCCTCAAAAATTATCAGCATTAAAAGAGCGAATTCAAAAATATCATATTCCTTTTGAAATGATTGGGGAAGTGAGTGGGGATGGATTTTTCATGTGGGGCCAAGATGTTCATTTAAAAATAGAATCTTTAAAAAAGAATTGGGAGAATGCTTTTGAATCCTTACTTCATTGATCCAAAATTAAAAGAAGAGTGTGGCGTTTTTGGAATTTTTAATCATCCAGAATCTGCTCATATGACGTATCTGGGGCTTTATGCGCTTCAACACCGAGGCCAAGAAGGGGCAGGTATTGTGGCCTATGATGGAAAGCAGATGCGGGTGGAAAAAGGCTTGGGGCTTGTGAATGATGTTTTTAAAGAAGAGCATCTTCAAAGACTTAAAGGAAACAGAGCAATTGGGCATGTGCGTTACTCTACGTGTGGCGATGATATTTTAAAAAATGTGCAGCCTTTTTTGGTGACGGTAGGACAAGACAAATTGGCGATTGCGCACAATGGAAATCTTACAAATGCCGTGCGGCTTAAAAGAGCTTTAGAGCACTCTGGCTCTATTTTTCAAACCACAAGTGATACTGAAATTCTTTTACATCTCATTGCTCGGTCTCAAAAATCTAAGCTTGTAGAGCGGATTGAAGATGCCTTAACTCAAGCTAAGGGAGCTTTCTCTCTTTTGTTTTTATCTGAAAAAATGCTGATTGCGGTTCGAGATCCTTTTGGTTTCCGCCCTCTCTGTTTGGGAGATTTAAATGGATCTCCTGTTTTTGCTTCAGAAACGGCTGCATTTGATCTCATTGGCGCAAAATTTTTAAGAGAAGTAGAGCCGGGGGAAATGGTAGTGGTCGATGAATCCGGGATCAAAAGTTTGAAACCTTTTGCCCCGTCGCCTTTGGGTGTTAAACAGTGTATTTTTGAACATATTTATTTTTCTCGTCCAGATAGTGTTGTCTTTGGAAGCAATGTCTATGAAGTTCGAAAAGCACTGGGGCGACAACTCTTCAGGGAAAAACCTGCTCCCGCTGATATTGTGGTTCCTGTCCCAGATTCTGGAGTTCCTGCTGCGATTGGATATGCAGAAGAATCCAAAATTCCATTTCAAATGGGGATTATTCGAAACCACTATATTGGGAGAACTTTTATTGAGCCTGAACAATCGATTCGAAATTTTGGGGTTAAAATTAAATTAAATCCCATTCGAGAGGTGCTAGAGGGAAAATCTGTCGCCTTGGTCGATGATTCGATTGTTCGAGGAACAACGTCTCGAAAAATTGTTCAGTTGTTGCGCCAGCATGGGGCGCGTGAGGTACATCTTCGGATCTCTTCTCCACCTATTCTGGGTCCTTGCTTTTACGGCATTGACACCCCTACAAAATCAGAGTTAATTGCCTCATTGAAATCCATGACTGAAATTTGTAATTTTATAGGAGCAGATAGTCTTGGATATTTATCATTAGAAGGGCTTTTACATGTTGAGCAAAACAAGAAAAGTTTTTGTACGGCTTGTTTCGATGATCGCTACCCTCTATACCCTGAAGATTAAAAAACGATGACCTCTTTTCTTTCTTGGCATATTGGTTTGTCTCTCCTGGCCGAGATTCAATTGGCCTTGGCGCTGGTATTAGGAATTCTGTATTGGATTCAAGAAAGAAAACTCAAACAAAAAACTGGCTTTGTTGGAGAATCTCGGCTTTCTTGGGTCGGAGACACTTCCTTAGAAACCTTAGATAAGGTGCAATATCGATTGCTGGTGATTGGATTTGTTTCACTGACTTTAGGCATTGCAATGGTGATGTTAGGGTCATCCTTAAAACCTAAACAAGGATGGATGTTTTTAGGATGGTTTGTGTATGGAGTGATTTTATATTTAAGACGACGGACGGGATTTAGAGGTAGGCGTGTCCTTTGGTATTCTCTGATTGGATTTGCGCTTGTGATCTTGGCCAGTCTTCATGGAATGCTTGGGGGGATGTCGGCAGGAGTGGCGCCATGAGTATTGTTGTTGTGGGGATGAGCCATAAAACAGCGCCATTGTCTATTCGAGAAAAAATTTGTTTTTCTTCAGATGATCTTAACTCTTTTCAGGAACTTCGTAAAATTGAAGGTGTGGAAGAGGGGCTCATTTTATCTACGTGTAATCGTGTAGAAATTTGCGCTGTAACAAAAGATAGTGAGCAAGCGAAAAAAAATATTTCAAATTTTATGAAAGACTATCATGAGTGTGGGCACTTAGATTTTTCTTCTTACTTATATTGTCACGAAGGAAAAGAGGCCATTCATCATACCTTTCGGGTAGCCTCAAGTTTGGATTCGTTGGTGGTAGGGGAGTCTCAAATTTTAGGGCAAGTCAAAGAGGCGTATCGTACTTCCCATGAAGCGCAGGCTTTAGGCCCCAGGCTCCATCGATTTTTTAATCGAGCTTTTTTTGTGGCTAAACGTGTTCGTACAGAGACAGCCATTGGAAGTCAGCCGATCTCCGTAGGCTCTGTGGCGGTGCAGCTTTGTCAGAAAATTTTTAAAGAGCTGGCAAATAAAAATATTCTTCTCATTGGAGCAGGTGAGATGGTTGAAACTATTTTGGAGCATTTGATTCAAAAGAAGATTCATTCTTTTTATATTGCAAATCGTTCCGAAGAGAGTGTTCTTCAGCTTGAAGCACGTTTTAAACATCACGATATTCTTGTTCACTACGTCCCTTTTCAAGAACTGGATCAGTGGCTCTTTAAAATGGATGTTGTTTTAGCCTCCACGAGCAGCCCTCAATTTATTTTAACTCGGCCACTCATGGAAAAGGCGATTGGGCAAAGAATGCAGCAGCCTATTTTTTGTATAGATATATCTGTTCCGAGAAATATAGATCCTGGCGTTCATGATATTGATAATATTTATCTCTATAATATTGATGACTTACAGTCTATTGTTCAAGAAAATATAAAGCACAGAGAGCAGGAAGCTTTAAAGGCAGAACAAATTGTTCAAGAAGAAGTCGACAAATTATATGAAAAAATGCGTCATAGGAACACGTGGCAGTCCGCTCGCGCTTAAGCAAGCCCATTTTGTTCGTGAAGAAATAGTAAAAAAATATCCGAAAGCGGATGTTTCTTTGTCTATTATTCAAACGACGGGAGATAAGCTTATGACCTCTTTGCTTTCTGCCCCGGACAAAGGGGTTTTTGTCAAAGAAATTGAAGAGGCACTTTTGGCGCGAAAGGTTGATGTGGCCGTGCACAGTTTAAAAGATGTTCCTACGGAAACTCCAAAAGAACTCGAAGTTGCCA
>JACPSU010000147.1 GCA_016193105.1 Deltaproteobacteria bacterium
CGTCCAAATCCGTTAATTCCAACTTTCATTTGGGTGTGTACGGTCTACCAAAAAAATCGTAGTTTTCTTTGGCGTAGGACTTCCACTTTTCTGGAAGTTCTTCTTCTGGAAAGATCGCTTCAACAGGACAGGCAGGAACACAAGCACCACAATCTATACATTCTTGGGGATCGATATAAAGTATTTTGGAACTACCATCGGCGGCTTCATGGATGCAATCCACCGGGCAAACTTCCACACAGGCTTTATCTTTCACATTCACGCAGGGCTCTGCAATAATGTATGTCATATCATTTTTCGTATCGTGAATTGATCCCCCTTGTCAATTTCAATCGTTATATTATGATGCGCCTCTATATGACACAGCTTGGATCTCCGTACAGATCTTATAATGACTATCTCAAAGAAAAGTTTGGTGAAAAAGTGTACAAAGTTTCTCTGGATGCCGGCTTTGACTGCCCCAATCGCGACGGCACATTAGCTGTGGGGGGCTGCACCTATTGTGATGAGGGCTCTAGGGCCCCAGGCATCAAACCTGAGCTCTCCATTCGTGAACAACTCTTGGATGGCATGGAGCGGATGCGAAAACGCTACGGAGCCCAAAAATTTATCGCTTATTTTCAGGCTTTCACGAACACCTATGACCGGGTAGATACTTTAAGAAAGCGCTATTTTGAGGCCTTGGATCATCCAGACATTGTGGGCTTATCGGTTAGCACTCGCCCAGACACCCTTTCTCAAGGGGCGCTCGATCTTTTAGATGAAATCGGGCAAAAATATTTGACCTGGCTAGAGATTGGGCTTCAAACGATCCATGACAAAACCAATGAGAAACTCAACCGCTGGCATACCTATAAACAATTTGAACAGGCTCTTTTTAAGGCCAAAAAAAAAATCCATCTGAATATCTGCGTGCATTTGATTTTAGGACTGCCCGGAGAATCTCTTGAGCAAATGCATCAAACCATTGACACGGTCGTTCGCCTTCCAATTGATGGCCTTAAGCTTCATATGCTCCATGTCATTAAAAATACTAAGCGCTACGAAGAGTGCCTAAAAGGAGACGTTCCAATATTTGAAGAAGATAAATACGTGCAGTTGATTTGCGATATCTTAGAAAAAATTCCCTCTCGTGTCATTATACATCGCTTAACAGGGGATGCGGCCCCCGATAAACTCATCGCCCCACGCTGGGCCTTAGAAAAAGGGAGAGTTTTACACAAAATTAAACAGGAATTACTTCGGCGAAGAACGGTTCAGGGAACGAAAGCTACTTAGCTGCTCGTTTAGCTTCTTTCAAAACACTTTTTTGAAGATGTCGGGCAATGAAGGAGACATTGTCCAAAGACCAGGGAGATTTTTCTTCCCTTCCCCAACGAGAAAGATGCTCTACGAGAAGATCCATATCAATTGCGCGCTTAGGATCACGCACTTGTCTTTCTAAGACATCCGTTACAGTTCGTCTTAAAACTTCTGGGGAAAGTTCTCCTCTCACTTGAGAGAGCCGATCAGAAATTTCATGCGCTGCACTATCTAGGAAAATATAATTTTCAGCTAAAGAACCAGGCTGTCTTAAATACATGCTCGCCTCTAAACGGCTCAGGGCTCCGGCTAAAGAAGCATGACGCTCCATCGGTTCTGTCAGAGGAACTTCAACTTTAATTTGTAGCATTTTATTTTCAAAATCTTGCACCGTAGAAACCTTAGCCCCTAGTTGTCTTTCATAAAATAGCTTAAAAAGATACGTTACTAATCCTGGGCCCCCTCGTTCCCAAGGCTCATCCCCCTTGGCATTTCCAAAAAGGGTTAAACAATAGGAAAAATCCATCATCAATTTCCCATCTTGAATAGACATTTTAGGTTTCCTAAATTGATTATTGGGATCGGAAACAAAATCTGCAATCAATGCAAATAACGTCATACGAGCCATAAATTCTTCACGTGGCATAAAAAGATCTAAATGAGGAACCACTTCACTTGGCAAGACTTCTCCTTGATGATTCACATGGGTATAAATCGTTTCCCCTTTGGCAAGCTCTACTAAAGCTTCCACATTTTCTAGCGTCTTACTATTAAAGAAAACTCTTTGTTTTTGAAATACTCTTAAACTAAAATTAAGGAGATTGGAAATATGCGCTGCACTTGTTTTAAGTCTCAAAGCTTCCTCTTCATTTGGAAACTCCATTCTGGAAACAATCGAAAAAATTTCATCAGCAAGTCGATTCATTTCTAAAAGTCTTTGGATAAATTCCGCTGAGGTTGCATCGTTTCGCACCTTCACCAAAGCACTGAGTTCCTGAATCTTTAATTTAAAAAGGGCTATAACCGCCGCCTGCTGAGGAGCAGGTTCCCATGTATCTATTAGATATAGGGTAGGCAGTTTATTATTTAAGCAATGACGAAATCCCGTATTGATATACGCCAAATCCACAGATGTTAGTTCAATAAATTCTGTAGCTTGCAGCCGCCCCAAAGCCTCACTTAAAAGGACATATTTAGGAGCCTCTTGCGAAAAAGAACATAGAGGGAAACTTAAGAGAAACAGTAGAAAAAGAGTAGAAATTCTAAGCATAAAACCTATGGAACATACACTAAAGTTTCACTTTAGTCAAAAAATATAAACTATTGATTTCATTTGAATATTTAATAATTTTTTAAACGGACCTGAACTGTAGAGACATCATAGTCATTGCTTGCCCCTCTTCGGCGATAACTAACCGTCACCAGTCGACTCCTCATAATATCATTGGCCAATACCGAAGCATTTTGAAGAGCTTGGGGCCCTGTAAACACTTTATGATACCACCGATTATTGCTAGAGGTCAGAAACTCAGTGGTATAAGGAATAGCATTCCCATCCCCTTTATACATGACCACCGTAATCTCTGAGGCATTAATATTGAGCGTCCCCGTCTCATTATCTCCCCATGCTAGCATTGAAAACAAAACTGCCATAATACCTATTGCAGAAAATATTTTTTTCATTCTTGCCTCCTTTTTTGTAAATGCATCCGTTTGATTAGTATTATTATATCTACAGCCCTTATTGGAATAAACAAAATTAATGCCAAGATTTCTTATAATTTTTCTCTGGGAATGTCTTCTCTGCTCTCCATTGATTATGGGTTCGACAAAGTAACCTTAGATTTTCTAGTGTAGAACTTCCACCCAAGCTCCATGGCTGAACATGATCCAGTTCTAAAAAATTTCTCTCTCCACATGACTTTCCATCAGAGCTCACATATGAACATTGCCCCTCGTCTCTTTTCCAAATGGCTTCTTTGATTCTTTGTGGAATATATCTCGTATTACTCTTGTCATTCTGAGGTCGCAAAGCGGCCGAAGAATCTCTCTGAATTTTTCTTTCTGGGTCTTTCTTCTCAAGTAAAAGCTCAAATGCCTCTCGAACCAAATCTTCTAATTTACCCTGGGGATATTTGTGTCTTAGAACTTCTTTGGCTCTTTGAATTAACTTTGCCACTTCTTCATCTGCTACAAATTCTATCTTAACTTTTCGGATTTCTTGAACTTCATTTTTGCCTATTTTTTCACTTCCACCGGTGGAAGTGAAATTTTGTGCAGTTTTTTCTAAGACTGCTCTCTTCATAGGCAATCTTCGAATAACATCTTGAATATTTTCTTTTCTCAAAGAAAGCTCAGATAATATGTCTTCTACTTCTCTTTTAGATTTATCTAATATCTTGTTGATCAGCTCTGTTCCTTGCTGATCTAAATAAGGTTCAATGAGAGAAAGGGTTACAAGATTCAGTTTACCTTCTTTAAGTAAGTTTAAAATTTCTGGAAATTTGGGATAGATCCTGGCTGCCTGAATTCTTCTGTAAGCTGCACTTTCAGAATAATGGTATTTTTCAACACAATAGTTAAACAAACTAGAATATCCCTCCAAAGCATACAGTTTTCGACGATCGATTTCGGATAGATGGGCAACTACTGAAGCCGTAGCTTCTTTTTCTTCCCGAACCAAAACACCAAATTTTTCTACGAGTTCTTTGTCTTTTAGTTTTGAAATTTCATTCATTGAAATACCTCCTCTAAAAAGTCATGAAGCACTTTATCAAACCCACAAACTAAGTCAAGTTTTCATGAGTAAATTATTTAATAATATCATATAGTTATATCGTTTTAATTGTTGAGAATTTGACCATAAAACAACGATTTTTTAGGTTTTATCAAAAATGGCAAACACTAAGAAGTTCGTAAGAATAAAAGGATTTAAATGAGTTTAAGAGTGGATTCAAAAAGGCTATGCAAATAAGCCCCAAAAAATAGGCTCAAAATTTTTTTATTATTAAGAGCTTAACATGCTGAAATGTGCGATTCTTGTATGCAGTATTTTAATCACAAGAAATAATACTTTTGACTGTCTATCAATAGCTAAACTATACTTGAAATTATGGAAGATCTTGTATGTATCAAAATATTCAATAATAAGGTTGAAGCTGAAATGGCTAAGCAACTTCTTGAAAACAATGACATTCCAACAAGAATGTTATCAGATGATGTTGGCGGGATGGAGCCTCATTTACGGCTTCATTCCGGAGGAGTAAAGTTACTCGTTAGTAAAAGTAACTCGCAAAAAGCCTTATCTCTTTTAGGTGAAGCTAAGTAACAATCAGTTTGCGTATTATATCCATATTCAAATAGAAAAATATCGTCCAGCTGGAGGCCGCAATCATTTTCTCTCTGCCATAGAAATTACCTACGACGAAGCTATTCCGATTTTTTAAGAATCCCCGGATTGGTTAAGCGCTCCGGGGACAAATATTTCTGGATTTCGTCTTTGGTGAGGATCCCCTTTTGCTCAATCATCTTTAGAATAGAAGTTCCGGTTTTAATGGATTCTTTCACCACCTCTGCCGCCTTGGCATACCCAATAATGGGATTTAAGGCTGTGGCGAGCCCCAACGTTTCTTCAAAATATTTCTGACACTGTTCTTTGTTGGCTGAAATCCCCTGAATACATTTTAAAGAAAGCATCTTCATCATGTTGGTTAAGATTTTAGATGAAAAGAGAAGATTATAAATCATAACCGGCATCATGACGTTAAGTTGAAGTTGCCCCGCTTGAGAAGCCATTGAAACGGTTAAATCATTTCCAATGACCTGATAGCAGACCATATTGGAGCATTCGAGAATGCTGGGATTTACTTTCCCAGGCATAATGGAAGAACCGGGTTGCACGGCAGGCAATTTAATTTCATTGAGCCCCACACGAGGGCCAGAACCTAAAAGTCTTAAGTCATTCACAATTTTAGTTAAATCCAAAGCCAAGTTTTTGAGAGCTGAAGAATAATCCGCAAAGTCTGCCGTACTTTGAGCAATCTCAATAAAGTTATCTGGATTTTTTAAGGGGAGCTTTGTAAGCGAACTTAATGTCTCTGCCATTTTTTCGGCATACTGAGGATGAGAATTCATTCCGGTGCCAGATGCAGTAGCTCCCAAATTTAAATGCGTAAGCGCCTCTTTGGCCTGCTTAATGCGACGAAGAGCCTTTTCTAACATCACCGCATAGGCTTCAAATTCTTGACCTAAGCGAATGGGGACTGCATCTTGCAAATGCGTTCGGGAAGAAGTGGCCACTGAATCAAATTCTTTTCCTTTGGTGCGAAAGCTATCAATGAGCCCAATCAATGCCTCTTTTAAAGGAGTATATTCAAAAAGGGTAGAAAGACGCATGGCGGTGGGAAACGTGTCATTTGTAGATTGAGCCATATTCACATGATCATTGGGATTAACTTTGGCGTAATCTCCTTTTTTAGATCCCAAAATTTCACACGCACGATTGGCTAAAACTTCATTCGTATTCATATTAAAGGAGGTCCCTGCCCCCGCTTGAAAGACATCAATAATAAACTGATCGTGGAATTTTCCAGAGAGCACTTCATCGGCTGCCTGTATAATGGCTTTGCCAATTTTTGAATCCAAAACATCCAGGGCCATATTGACTGCGGCAGCTGCTTTTTTAATGAAGACATAGGCCTGAATTAAAACTTCGGGCTCTTTTAAACCACTGATGGGGAAATTTTCAAACCCTCGCAAGGTTTGAATCCCATAACCTAAACTATCTTTTTCAATACGCATGAGGGCCTCCTATACAAATAAAATTAAAACAGCAATCGCCACATTCATTCCATGAATCGTAAAACAAAGTCGACATGGAATTTTTAAAACATATCGTAACTCAAACGCCAAATAAAGACTTAAAATGACAACGACCCAACAGGCCATCACGACTAAAATAAAAAAAATCCAAGCAATGGAAGATGGCAAGATTAAGTAAAGAAACAACACAGTGTAATAAAAAAGCCCCAAAACAAAATTAGCCACCCCAAATAAATGCGAACTTTCCGTCTCAATCACTTTTTGGCATTGGCGAGTATCGAATCTGCAAAAATTAGCCACAGAATCTATCACAGGGACAGAAATATCCAGATACACCAGCGTAAAATAAAGCGAGATCAAAAACCCGATCAAAACAAGTCCTATGAGCACAAACGTAAGCACGGGAAAAGTATAGTCCTCTCAAAAATACAAAGCAAGAAATGTCACCTTGATTTTTTGGCAAAGTTCACATACTTTGAAAGGTATTAAATGACGACTCCAGAAAATACCACTGAACTTCCCAAAAAATTAAGTCTGATTGCCCAAGAGCTTCGGATTTTAGCGTTAAAAATGATTACCGAAGCAAAGTCTGGCCATCCAGGAGGTCATGGCCAAATCGGGTTATTTCCCCGAAGAAGAAATTTATACATTACGAAAAATTAATAGCCGGCTTCAAGGCCATCCTGATCATATCCGCTTTCCTTTTATGGAAACATCTTCTGGCTCTCTGGGCCAAGGATTATCGATCGCCCAAGGGATGGCTCTGGCTGCAAAGCTTGATCAAAAAAAATATAAAACCTATTGTTTACTCGGAGATGGTGAAATTCAAGAAGGCCAAGTTTGGGAAACCGCCATGTCTGCCCCAAAATTTCAATTGGATAATTTAATCGCTATTATTGATGCCAACAAAGGCCAAATTGATGGCCACACCCGAGAAGTCATGGATTTAAGTCCTTTAAAGAAAAAATGGGAAGACTTCAATTGGGATGTCCAAGAAATTAATGGACATGATCTTGGAGAAATTTTAACGGCGCTAGATAAAGCTAAATTAGAACAAAAGAAACCTCATATGATTATTGCTAATACGATCAAAGGCAAAGGGGTTTCGTTCATGGAGGATAACATTGAATGGCACGGAGTTGCCCCAACCCCAGAGCAAAGGGATAAGGCTATTGAAGAACTACGTAAAAGTTAACCCGAGCGTCCAAAAAGCATCGAGGGCTTCTTTTGGAGAAGCGTTGGTCCATGTGGGAGAAAAATATCCTGAAGTTGTAGTGTTGGATGCTGACCTTTCGGTTTCAACTAAAAGTGCAGGCTTTGGCAAAAAATTCCCAGATCGTTTTTTTCAAATGGGGATTGCGGAAGCCAATATGATTGGCACAGCGGCAGGATTAGCTCTCAGTGGAAAAACCCCTTTCTTATGCAGCTTTGGCTGCTTTGTAGTCGGCCGATTTGAAACCATTCGTATTTCAATCGCCTATAACCAAGTGAATGCCAGAATCATTGGCACTCATGCAGGGCTTGGTATTGGAGAAGATGGCTACACTCAAATGGCACTCGAAGACATTGCACTTATGCGATCTTTACCCGGGATGGGGGTTTTGCAACCGGGCGATCCCATTGAAACAAAATCCATGATTGAATACTTGGCCAGTCACCACAAAGGCCCTGTGTATGTGCGACTCACACGGCAAAATTTAGTAAGCCTCTTTAATGAAGACTATGAATTTAAATATGGGAAAGGGGTTCTTTTAAAAGAAGGGAAAGAGGTAGCCTTTTTTGCTACGGGGGGCGTCGTCTACAATAGTTATCTGGCCGCTGAACAATTAGAAAAAAAAGGGATCTCTTCCACCGTCGTTAACATTCACACCTTAAAACCGATCGATGAAGAGCTCATTGTCCAAGTTGCTAAATCTCACAAGAAACTCATTACCGTTGAAGACCATAATATTATTGGGGGCCTCGGAAGCGCTGTCAGTGAAGTATTAGCTGAAAATGGGATTGGAACTCCCCTTTTACGAATTGGCGTTGAAGATATTTATGGGGAATCTGGCACTGGAGAAGATTTGTATGAAAAATATGGACTTTCTACCCCCAAAATTTATGAGAGAAGCCTTCAGTTTTTTCAGTCATGACTGCCGCAATTGAGATCTCGGGTCTCGTTAAAAACTTTAACTCTACCCCTGTTTTAAAAGGAATTGATCTAATCATTCCTGAAGGAACTTTTTTTGGACTCTTAGGCCCCAACGGCGCTGGCAAAAGCACCACTATTAATATTATTGCAGGACTCACATTAAAATCTCACGGAACGGTAAAAATTTTCGGACACGATGTTGAAAAAGAGTATAAACTTACGCGCCCTTTAATTGGCCTAGCTCAACAAGAATTCAATCTCGATCGTTATTTAACGCTCTTTGATCTTTTAGTCTATCAAGGGGGACTTTTTGGCCTACGGCTGAAAGAATCTAAACGGCATGTCGAAGAACTCCTCTTAAGATTTGGTCTTTGGGAACACCGAATGAAAAAGCATCAACGTCTTTCCGGCGGGCTCAAAAGACGCGCGATGATTGTGAAAGCCTTAATCCACCAGCCTAAAATTTTAATTTTAGATGAGCCCACAGCCGGCGTGGATGTGGAATTAAGACTTGCTCTTTGGGAGTATTTAAAAACACTCAATAAAGAAGGACGAACAATCGTCTTAACCACCCACTACCTTGAAGAAGCCAAGGCGCTCTGTAATGAGATTGCCATTCTTCATGAAGGGAGCATCCTCATTCACGACACCAAAGAAAAAGTTTTAGAAAACTCTCAAGGTGATCTGCACAATTATTTTATTCATCCCCCAGAAGGGGTTGCACATGCTTAACTCATTGCCGATCTCTTGGATTTCATTTGGCGCGCTCTTAAGACGTGAAATTGCGAGATTTATGATCATTAATCGCCAAACCATTTTCCCTCAAATTATTACAACCACTCTTTATATCCTCATTTTTGGTTTTTCTTTGGGCTCACAAATTAAACACATTCAAGGTTTTCCTTACATTGAATTTATTTTACCAGGACTGGTTTTAATGTCTGTGATCACAAGTTCCTATAACAATGCTTCGACTTTTCTATTTTCTGCTCGTTACGACTATAGCATCCAAGATGTTTTGCTCACTCCTCTTTCTTATTTTCAAATGATTGTGGCCTTTACACTAGGCTCTATGATTCGAGGACTCATCGTTGGACTTTTGGTTTTATCAACCGGCGTTTTTCTTTTAAAATTAAAAATATTTTCTATCGGAATTGTATTTCTTTTTCTTATCCTCACCTCTCAAATCTTTGTTTCTTTTGGGCTTTTGATAGGCCTCTGGGCAGATCAATGGGATGATTTGTGGACATTTATCAGTTATGTGGTCACCCCTCTTATTTTCTTAGGCGGCACATTTTATTCAATCCAAATGCTCCCCTACCCTTGGAAATGGATCAGTCTTTTTAATCCCATCTTTTATATGGTGAATGGCTTTCGCTACGGCATCATCGGATTTCACGAATTTCCTATTGGGCTTTCTCTCTTCATTCTCTTTGTTCTGGGAAGCGCACTTTTCACCCTTACTGTTTACCTTTTTAAAATCGGCTACAAACTCAAAACGTAATCCCCATGAAGTTTTATGATGTCATTGTGATTGGTGGCGGAGCGGCTGGGCTTATGTGCGCTCTACAGGCGGGACGCAGGAACCGAAAAGTCCTGATCCTCGATCATGCAAAAAGCATTGGAGGAAAGATTTTGATCTCCGGCGGTGGGAGGTGTAATTTCACAAATCTTTCAG
The DNA here is from genome assembly GCA_016193105.1 of Deltaproteobacteria bacterium. Lineage (GTDB taxonomy): Bacteria > Bdellovibrionota > JACOXK01 > 2-02-FULL-40-11 > 2-02-FULL-40-11 > JACPST01. The sequence goes on from JACPSU010000147.1 coordinate 9,936, forward strand.
TCTCTTCTGCTCAGTATGTTTCCAATAATCCTCATTTTTGCAAGTCTGCTCTTTCTAGATTTCAACCTAGTGATTTTATTAGCTTCGTAGAAAAACATAAAATTAAATTTCATGAAAAAAAACTAGGACAGCTTTTTTGCGACCACACCGCTCAAGATATTTTAAATATGCTGATCGCTGAATGCGAAGAGGTTAAGGTTGAAATCAAACCTGGCCACACAGTCAAAAACATTTCTAAAATCAATGAGCAGTTTCAACTTAAAACTCACCAGGAAGAATATGCATGTTCTTCATTCGTCATTGCTACTGGGGGCTTATCTATTCCCAAATTAGGGGCCACCGCCTTTGGCTATGAGGTGGCCAAACAGTTTGGATTAAAAATAATACAAACAAGAGCTGAGCTGGATGGATTTATTTTAA
>JACPSU010000132.1 GCA_016193105.1 Deltaproteobacteria bacterium
ATAGGATTTTTTTGAAGATGTGCCCACTTGGAGGATTTTATGTGCGTATTAAATAGGATGGCCTCTTTTTCAGGAGAATAGTGAAGGTGAACCGTTCGTACTTGAGGCATGCCTTTGTCATCTATGGTAGCTACTTGTCCATACGCAGGCTTACTTTCCGTATCGAAGGCTTGAATGATCAATGTTCGACATAGCTCTGGAGCAAAAAGAGAATTCATATTACTTTTTATTTTCGTTTTAAAACCTTAACTCCCGGTATTTTTATGAAATCATGGTCTAAGGTAATGAGCAAGGCATTATGGTGTTGAGCCGTAGCCAGAATGAAGCTATCTGCCATCCCTAAGTGGTGTTCACTAGAAAGATCGGCTGCAGACAAAGCAATTTCCCTTGTTAATTCGATACTATCAAAGGAGCTTAGGAATGCTGTGGCAATAAGTCCTTCTTCAGCTGAAACGAGTTGTTTTATTTTTCGATATACTTCAAAAATAACAATGGTTGGAACAAGAATGTCCTCCTCACTTTTAATCGTGTGGGTGATTTCTTTACTTAAAGGCCCCTTTGTAAAATATTCAATCCAGGCAGAGGAATCTAGAAGGATCATATGCGATCTTTTTTATCCCTAAGCCCCTTAAAATTTAACTTCCCTGCAAACTTTCTTTGGAGAGCCTCCATGGGAAGAATGGGGACAATATAGGCAACATTTCCCTTAACGATGACATCTACCTCTGTTCCTGCTTGAAGTCCTAAGAGTTTTCGGACTAGAAGAGGGATGACCACCTGATATTTAGAAGACACTTTTACTTTCATGTCTTAAATGTTAAACTAAACAATGATCGATGTCAATATCGTTTAACTTCTCACTCTATACTACAGCTGGAACAGCGTTTTTGTATTGTGGGTTGTTTTTTGAGCAACGGTTTCTAAAGGAATAGCTTTGAGGTCTGCGATTTTTTGGGCGGTGAGGATCACAAACGCAGGTTCATTGCGTTTTCCACGGTGAGGCTCAGGGGCTAAAAAGGGAGCGTCGGTTTCGATCAGCATTTTTTCTAAGGGGACCTGTTTTACGACTTCTTGAAGGGCTTGGGATTTTTTAAAGGTCACGATCCCCGAAAAAGAAATATAAAATCCTAATTCCAGTGCTTTTTTGGCTTCCTCTTGAGTGCCGGTAAAACAATGAAAAACGCCCGTGAAGTAAGAGACCTTGCTTAGAATCTCAAAACAATCTTGAAAGGCATTTCGGCAATGAATGCTCATGGGAAGATTTAACTCTTGAGCCAGACGCACTTGTTCTTCAAAACGCTGGAGTTGAATTTCTCTGGGAGAATGTTCGTAATAGTAATCGAGTCCAATTTCTCCAATCGCTTTGACCTTGGGATTTTTGGCAAATGCTTTGAGCTGATCTAGATAATCAGCAGGGACTTTGTTGGCGTCATGAGGGTGAATGCCGACGGAAGCAAAAATGTGAGGATAGCTTTGGGCAACTTCTAAGCCTTGCTTGCAGTGTTCAAGGGTTGTTCCGATATTTAAAATGAGTTCGATCTTAGCTTCTTTGGCCCGGGCTAAGACCTCTGAAAAATCAGCTTCGTAATTTGAATATTCTAAATGGGCGTGACTATCGATGAACATAGTTACTTTTCAATCCGTGGAAAAAGGGGAGGAACGGGAGCGATGCTGACTCCTGACGGAAGTTGCCCCCATAAAGATTTTTCTGAAAGGCTTTGGTTTGAGAGTTCTTCTTTGAGTCCTAAGGCATTCCAAATTTTTTGGCTGCTTTCGGGCATAAACGCGTAAGTGAGAAGCGCTACCAGTCGCAAAACTTCAAGACACGAGTAAAGCGTTTCCCCAAGGTCCTTTGTTTTTCCTTCTTTGGCCAGTTTCCAAGGGGCTTGGGTTTCAATAAAGCGATTGGCCGTGCTGATGAAAGTCCAAATAGAGGTGAGTGCTTTTGAAAAGGCGATCTCTTTTAAATGACCGCGCACTTCTGTTACCACTTTTTGAGAGAGCTCAGACAAAGTCTTATCTTGAGATTTGGGAGGAACTTTCCCTCCACAATATTTTTGAACCATCGTAAGTGTTCTAGATAAAAGATTTCCTAGGTCATTAGCCAAATCACTATTGATTCTATGGATGAAAGCATCTCTTGAAAACTCTCCATCTTGTCCAAAGGGGATCTCTCGGAATAAAAAATAACGAAAAGGATCGAGTCCAAATTCAGCAACCATGCTATTCGGATCAATGACGTTCCCTTTCGATTTTGAAATTTTTTCTCCTGCGGGAGTTGTAATCCAGCCATGGGCAAATATTTGTTTCGGCAAGGGTAATTCCGCGGACATGAGCATCGTAGGCCAATAAACCGCATGGAAACGCAAAATGTCTTTTCCAACCAAATGAATGGCAGTGGGCCAAAGCGTATTAAATTTTTTAGCATCGGTAGAATATTCAATCCCACTTAAGTAATTAATCAACGCATCAAACCATACGTAGAGGACATGTTTTTTGGTTGTTTTTCCAAGAGAAGTTGGCATTGGGATTCCCCATTCAATTGTTGTGCGGCTGATGCTTAAATCTTTTAAGCCCGATCGCACAAAGCTTAGGACTTCATTTCTTCTGGATTCGGGTTGAATAAAGTCAGGGTGGGTTTCGATGTA
>JACPSU010000133.1 GCA_016193105.1 Deltaproteobacteria bacterium
CGACCTGTCGCACGATCTGTAATCACCGTTGCTGATTCTACAGTTCCTGCTTGTGCAAATAATTGTTGAAGAGACTCTTCCGTTATTGAAAACGAAAGATTACCTACGTATAGTTTTTTTCCCATTTCTAATTTCTCCTTACTTTGGGATCCATCTTAAGAGGACATATGAGCACCATGCTCGAAAGCTCTAAGGTCGGATATATTAAGTATTTAATATAACCCGCCTTGTTTTAGAAATCAATACCACAAAGTTATTTTATTTGGCAGGGTCAGATAGGTCACAGGAAGGGTTCCCACGCTATCTCCATCCACTTCCAAGGGTACTTTTTCCGAAGAAGTGGCAGACAAGGTCCGACATTGAAAATGCTCGACCCCTTCCACCTCTAACACCTTGCCCTGATAGATCTTTTTCATATTTAGAAGCGCCTTAAGCTTAGGAATTTCTTTCACCAAAGTGATATCAAAAAGGCCATCGGTTAAGGAGGCCTGGGGACCCCATAGCATTCCGCTCCCACTATACTTGCCATTGCAGACAAAAAGATTATTGATCACCACACTTCTCTTTTCTTTCCCATCTATCTCTAATGTAACCTTTGGATTTTGATAGGTAAAAAAAGTAAGAAGCGTTGAACCTAAATACGTAGCGGTTGCCCCTAAAGCTTTTGAAGACTGATTTACTCGATCAACGATTTCTCCCGCACAGCCAAAACTTGAGATATTTACAAAAAGGCGGCTCTCTGATTTTCCTTTTTTATTTAAATATGTCACCTGTCCCACATCGCACAAAAGCGTCCGATTTTTTTCTAACCCTTCAATGGCTGCTTCAACACTAAAAATTCCTAGCGTCTTTAAAAAATCAGACCCACTCCCTAAGGGAATCGTCCCCAATAGTGCTTTAGGATTTAAAGGCGTTTCATTTTCAAAAAAACCATTGGCAGCTTCCGTGAGAGTTCCATCTCCCCCTACCGCTAAAATGCGATCAAACCCTTTTTTCAAAAATTCCCGAACAATCTGAGTCGCTTCCCCCGCTCTTTGGGTATAAAGGACTTCACTGTTTTTTAAGAAACTACATTTTTTTGAAATTTCCGGCCAACGCTCTTTGGCTTTTCCACCCCCTGCGACAGGATTAATAATGACAAGTGTTTTCATAGAAGTTTTTTAGGATTTAAAATAGCATTTGGATCTATGGTTTTTTTAATTTGGGAGAGTACACTCCACCCTTCTTGCAGCTCTTTTTGAATCCATTTTTTTTTCAAAAGCCCAATCCCGTGATGGTGACTAATGGTTCCTCCCACCTTTAAACAAGCCTCCATCGCCTTATCCCACACGGCATCATACTTGTTCAGCACTTCTTTTTCTTCGGTGCTTCCCACAAATGTAAAATAAATAGAGCCTCCGGTCATATAGAAATGAGAAAAATGAGCGAGCACCGTAATTTCAGATTCAATCACCTTTTTCATCTCTAGATAAAGTGTTTCTAGATGATTCCATGTGGTGGCAACCTCTAGAGTATCTAAAATCATCCCTTCTTGAGACAAAATCTGAGCCACCTTTTTTTCATTCAGATCAAAACGATGCTCCCACCAATGGCTTGCTGGTTTTTCACCCAATGAGAGCCCCTTTTGTGAAAATATTTTTTGGGCAACGCTCTTTTGAGCCTCGACCATTTCTTTTTCTCCTTGAAACATGAGCACCAAAAGATTTCCAGAAGCTTGAAGCCCAATTTCACTCAAAGCCATCTGTGTATCTACTTCATCATATAAACGGATGACCGCAGGAAAAATATTTTTCTGAACCAAGGTTCGAATCGCTAAAAGGGCTTCCGATAGAGTTTGAAACGAAAAAGAGAGGAATTCTCTTTCTGAAGGAACTCGATACATCTGGCACGTAGCCTCGACAATCACCCCCAAAGTCCCTTCACTTCCTAAAAATAAGTGGTTCAAAGAAGGCCCCGTAGAAGAGCGGGGTGTGAGTTTGGTTTCTAACAGATGGCCATTGGGCAAAACCACCTTCAGCGCTAAAAGAATATCTTCAATAGAACCAAAACCGGTCGAAAGCTGCCCAGAGGCTCGTGTTGAGATCCACCCTCCTAAGGTTGAAATATGAAACGAGGCAGGAAAGTGATTGAGCGTAAATCCTTTTTTATTTAAAACATCTTCTAGATCGGGACCTAAAATTCCAGCTTGGGCTCTCACCGTAGAAGAATTTTCATCAATTTCTAAAATTTTATTAAGCCCTCTTAAATCTAAAGAAACGCTCTCTTCTAAAACCTGCGTTCCTCCACACACCCCACTTCCTCCTCCATAAGGGATCACCGCTACTTTTTCTTTGTTGGCCCAGGTAAGCAGCGTTTGAATATCTTCAACACTTTGGGGTCTTACAACAGCCTTGGGAAGAATTAATTTTTGCCCCAGCCTTTGAATCAAAAGTTTTCTGGGCCAAAAATCTCCTGCATGAAAGAGCAGATCTTTTTCTTCAAAAGAAACCTTCCCTGGCAAAAGAGTTTTTAAGATATTAATGGGCATGGGTTTTCACAAATTGAATGATAGAGTTTAAAGGAACCGATGTAGGACAGACCTTCTCACACGATCTGCAAGAAGAACAATGCGTTACAAAATCAATATTAGAGGTTACTTCTGGCAAAGATTTTGTATACGAAAAAGCAAGATTGGCTGGCGTTAAAAACTTTTGATAAAAATGAGAATCGGTAAGCTCGCATTGAGACACACAGAGCCCACAAAAAACACAATTAGAATAAGAAGAAAACTTCAGACGTTCTTCAGTAGAGAGAGGAAAGACACAATCTTTTTGATAGGCTGAGAGAAACTGTGAAAGCCCTCGTCTTCGAAACCATTTTTTAAAAGAAAAATGAATCACAAGCGCCAAGGCCAAATTAACTTTCGCATAAATAAGCTTGAGTACCTTCATTGCGCCATGTCCCCTGCTTTATATCCTGACAAAAGCTGCACTCCAAAGCGTGTTCCATCTTGATGAGGATCAAATCCCTGCAGGATTGTTCCACAGGCCCGAACATTTTCATAACAAGGGTCCCCAAACTCATCTAGAGGAACAAGTGCTGCGTCTATTTTAACTCCGCATTGAAAAAGGGGCTGAGATTCAAAAAAATCCCTTCTTAAAAGTTTTTGGACAGAACAGTGATTGATCTTTTCATTTTTAAAAAATAAAGGAAGCTGAAAAACAGTCTCAGAAAAAGCAGGGCCTTTATGAAGGCCTCCAGAAAAAAACTTTCCTGTCGCTAAAATAAAGGTATCAGCTTCTAATGTGGTCTCATTAAATTCTGGAGATAATTCATCTGAAATACGAAGGGTGCTCACCTTTTTCTTATGATGATCAAAGCTTTTCACTTTTCCTTGAATCAGGGGAATAGACGCTTTGTGTAACGCCGCATCCAAAGCTTTTTGAAACCGAAGCCCTGGAACAGAAGGAAGGGTTGCCGCCATCTCAAACACAGGAAGGCCCAAAAGATGCTCTAACTCTCGTTTCATATCTGAAAAAAAGTCTAAGCCTAAGACTGGGGGCAAAATCAAAAGATCATAGTGATGTAACTGAAACTTGGATTTAATGCTCTGAGCCAATTTTCGAACTTCATCTGGATGGTCTAGTTTTTTAGCCATCATCTGAGGTAAAAGAGGCGTTTCTTGAAACCAGTCAAAATCATACCCTAAGGTTAAGACTTTTTTTCGTCCGATGGTTCTAAAATCTAAAAACTGAGACTCCATGGCAAAGGCTGCCCTCTTCCAAAACCCCATGTCTGACAAAAACAGATGATTTTCTGTATAGGAACCTTGTATTTTTAAAGGAAAATATTTTCTAAACAGCTCAAAAGCAGTTGGCAAAGCTTCTAGATCCAACTGATGATAGGGATGATGTGGATTTTTTTGTTTAAGGGAAGCCAAAGAAGAAGAAAACTCATACTGTTCCCCTTGGGTCTGAGACCCTTGGGTCGGAGACCCTTCGGTCTCGGCAATTTCAAAGATTCCACTGGTCAAAGCAGAAGCTCCCCACCCTTTTCGCACCACAGCTACTTTTTTTCCTTGTGAGGAAGCTCTGAACGCTGCCACCACTCCTGAAAGGCCACTGCCAATCACGACCACATCAAACTTCAAAGCTTTTTCCCCACAGGTGATGTTTTAATTCTTCTTGAGCAATAGATTCTCCTTGCAAACAAGGTGTTAAAGACTGCCACCGCTTTTGTAAAAATGTTTGAACTTCTTTTTTAGGATCTTTCCCCTTTTTTTCTTTTAAAATTTGGGCTGCAGGCCACACACACTCTGTCCCTTGGCATCCGCCCCATCCCAGTCGGGTTCGTCTTCCCAAATCATCTAAAGACTCTGCCCATTCCTGATCAATACAATATCGGACTTCGGCTTCTAGCACCGGTTCCGATGCACAAATAACTCGCTTCCACTGAGGATTTTCTTCGATGAGAAATAAAATATCTCGAATCCCTCCGCCGTGACGCGCGTACAAACGAGAAAGAGCATAGGCTGGGAGATGAGATCGAAGCGCCATATCTCGTAATTCTTCTGGGGAAATCAAATCTTCCCCTCCAGGCAGAGGCTCAAGATGTGTCTTACATTTTCTTTTAACTTTTAATTTTTTACAGATCAGATTTGTAAGCTCTTCGCTCATCAGTCGATACGTTGCTAATTTTCCACCGGCCATGGTTAAAAAACCACTCACCCCTTCGCTTGAGTGATCAAAAATACGATGCTCGCGAGAAAGCTGGTCTTCCATTTTTCCCCACTCATAGAGAGTGGGCCGAATCCCTGCATAGGTTCCAATGACTCGATAGTTTCGGATCGTGGGAAATACATGTTCAATGGCTTCCATTAAATATTGCACTTCATCTTGAGTAACTTCTAGATGATCGGGATCTCCATAAAAATCATCGTCGGTTGTTCCAATGATGGAGGTATTTTGATGCGGCAATAAAAATATAGACCGCCGATCAATGGTTTCTGTGACAAAACCTACATTCGAAATCCGCCTGTCAAACACAATATGAATCCCTTTAGCAGGTCGAAGTTTTACCTCTACCCCAGCCTTTTGACAAAGCTTTGGAATCCAAGGGCCCGCTAAGTTTAAAACAAGCTTCCCAAAATAATGGTGTTTCTTCCCCTCAGAAGTTTGAACCACAACTCCTTTGATTTTCTTTTTGTCACCTTCGGATTCAAATAAAAAATCAAGCACTTGGGTGTGTAGAAGAATCTTTGCCCCATTTTTTTGAGCATCTTTAGCATTGAGCACACAGAGTCGATAGGCATCGATCCCCCATTCATCAAATGTCATCGCTCCTTGAATATGAGAAGCCAGTCCGGGTTCTAATTGAAGCACCTCCTCACGATTCAAACGTGTATGGGGTTTTCCATTTTTAAGTTTGGCATAACGATCATAGACTTCAAAAAAAGTTTCTAACAGCTCCGCCAAAAGCTCTGATCGAAATCCCTTTTCCTTATTCATAAGATAGAGAAGGGGAATTCTAAAAAGCAAAAAGGGGGCTATTTTTTGAATATATCCACTATCTTTAGAAGAGGTTCGGGTAGTTTTGACATCATATAAAAGATAGCGAAGCCCTCCATGGATCATCCCTGAAGAAGCGCCAGACGTCCCACCACACAAATCTTTTTTTTCAATGAGAAGCGTTTTTAGACCACGAAGGGCACAGTCTCTGGCCACACCACAACCATTTACGCCTCCACCGACGATAATTACATCAAATAGTTCTTGCGTCA
>JACPSU010000164.1 GCA_016193105.1 Deltaproteobacteria bacterium
GATTGGTATCACTTTGCACTTCTTTCCTTAGCTGAAACGGCTGGCTATAAAGATGATCCAGCGTGGTTGGCTCATCGTTTGGGAGTCAGTGTTAAAAAAATAAAAATGGCTTTGGAAAGATTACAACGATTAAATATGATAAAACGAGATCGACAGGGGGTGCTACGTGTTACAGGAGAAGAATTTTCAACAACAGATGGTGTTTCGAGTGTCTCTATTCGAAAAAGCCATTCTCAAAATTTGGAATTGGCTCAAAAATCTTTAGAACACGATGACGTGGTTGTGAGAGATTTTACAGCGATGACCATGGCCATTGATCCGGAGAAACTTGGGGAGGCCAGAAAAATGATTCGTGAGTTTCGTGATAAACTTTGTACCTATTTAGAGTCCGGTAAAAAGAAAGAAGTCTATAAGCTTTGTGTGCATATTTTTCCGCTCTCTCACCAGGAGAAAAGTCTATGAAAAAAATTATCTTTTTTGTGTTTATGATGGGGGTTTCTTTTTCTCAAGCCGGATGGAGTGGTCATGCAGAAGGAAATGGGGGAGATACCGACACACAAGATAGCGTTCGAGAATTTTTAGAAGTGACCGATCTGGTGGCTCTGGATTTAAATTCTTGGGCGAAAGACGATTTTCCTGAGCTTTCTGGCGAAAAACTTTTGGAGTATAAAAATACAACACGAGTTTATGCAAAACCTGTGGTCCAAAGAGAGCTAGAAGAAGTGGATGCTAAAAATTATCCTGCAACAGATCAAGAGCCTGCTTGGATTGAGTTTTCGATGGTGCGGTGGAAAATAAAAAATCTATTGGAGAAAAAAGCACTGGTCTTTCATGAATTTTGTGGGGTGGCACGACTTGAAGAAAATCGAGGTTCCGTATCGGACTATAATACATCTGCGCGGTATAAAAATAAATTACTGGAGCGCGACCGGGATACCGAAACGTTTAGAGCAACTTTTCGTTTTTATTTAAGAAGCATAGGAGAGGAGGCTTTGGTTATTTTAAATCCGGATACAACCGTAGCTATCCAAGAAATAGAAAAGCTTAGAAAAAGTGATCTTTATAAAACAGCGACCAATACACGAGAGAAAAAACATTGGTGGCAATCTGTTCGTGTTTCAAAAGAAGAGCAAACGGCAGCGACGATGGAGCTTTCTGAAAAATTGAGTGTTTTAGCTTGGATGGGAGATGTGCAAGCAAAAGTTGTAATATTAAAAAAGCGAGATCAGGCATTCCAAGATTGGATAGCAGCAATGGGAAGCATGCAAAGACAAGAGGAGGCTTCCAATACGAGAGAGGAATTTCTAAAAACATTTCGTGTCATTAGCTCAGAAATCAATCAGATTCATTCTGAAAACTTAGATCGTATGTATCAAAAATGCTATTTATTGCCTTTGGCAAAATCTGTAGACTGTGCGTTTGAATTTATTTTATATCAATTAAACCACACCTTTCCTCAGGCTGTTCAAGGTAGAAAAACAACATTAGAGACTACGCTTCAAGCGGGGATAGATAAAATAAATCAATATTATGAATAGAATTATTTTAATCCTTTGCCTTTTATCTTCTCCCCTTTATGCGCAGGATTTTAAGGAAGAAGTTGCAAAAAATCTAGAGGCTCTTGGACAAGAACTCCAAAGCATTCAAGATGAAAAGGGACTAGAAGAAGCGCATCAAAAATTGAGTGAAAAAATTCGGGCTGCATTTCCAATTTTGGTTGACAGAATCAAAACTCAAATAGCCTTACTGTCAGAAGCAGAAGCTCAAGCCTGTGTGGCACAGATTCAAAAAAATGTGGCTTGGGATTGGGTGTCTGAAGAAGATCTTCTTTTGATAGTCGATCGAAGTTTAACAGCAAAAGAAAAAATAAAGGCTCTCTATGAAAAGTCCTTAGAAGCGCAGGTCGGGGATGGTCTTGAGACCGTAAAAAAAGAAGCGTTCAGTGTGGGGTATCAAGAGGTATTTCAAGATTTAGCGAGGGATGTCAGAAGTCGGGGCTATGGATACACAGGCCCTAATCCCAATTGGAGGGCGATTCTTTTATTGTCTTCTGTGCTTGTGGTCTATGCCGTGGTTCCTCCTCCGGTATCTGCCTATTTAGCTACAGCGATTTTGGGGGTTACAGCGTATTTGGAAGTCAGAGATTTTTATCGAAGATTGGATGATGAAGAACCGATTTATTTTTCTCCCCGTCGGAGAGATCCCGATCGAAAAGTGATTCCCTATCCATGAAAAAGGGCATTGTTTTATTTTTAATTTTTGTGGGAGTTCCCGCACACGCCCAAGCTTCCAAGGATTATCGCCTGAAGCTTGCTCTGGAATTACATACTTTGGGTGAAAAACTTCAAAAAATTCAAGATCAAGAGGGGCTTGAGAAAGCTCATGATGCTTTTGATACGCTCATTGCACAAAATAGTGTTGTTTTCCAAACTCAGATAAAAGAACACCTGAGTGCTTTATCTGAAGAAAAAGCGGTGCTTATTTTAGAGAAATTTAAAACAAATCAAACTCTATCAGAAGAAAGTGCCCTTATACTTTCTGATCATTCGTTAACAGCTAAACAAAAATTAGAACATCTACAGATTGAAACGTTTTTAGCTGGATATCACAAAGATATAAAAACTTTACAGGCGAGTGCTGGGCAGGTCGGATATCAAAAAGTATTTCAGGACTTAGCTAACACAATTCAGGATCGCGGTTATTTTGATACCCAATATGGCAAGGCAGGATTTATCGCTGTAAGTTCTTCGATGTTTTTTGTCGTGGTTTATTTTTTAGCCATCATTCCTCCACCGCTTTCTTATGCTATGGCAGTGGTTCCAGCAGGGCTTTTTATCTGGATGATGTGGGACTCTGCCACAAGTCCCGAAGAAAAAGCCTCGGATTTTCTTCTTCCTCCGGATGATTTTAACGCTGATCCTTATAAACTTATTCCTAGATTCTAGCTTCTCTGCTCCAGAATTTTGGAGCACTTTGTTCTTAAAAATAGCGAAAAAATATTGCCTTCCTTTTAAAAATCCTTCACTGTGGCAAACATTCATTGGAGGTGAAATATGAAAAAAATAGTATTTTTTATTTCTGTTTTGTGTCTGGGGTTTCTCCAACTACCTTCTTCTGTAGCTGGGGTAAAAATGATTGACTGTTCTTTGCAGGAGGCTACTGATTTTCCAGCCGTTCAATCCTTTGTTGTATTGGAAAGCGTTAAGAAAGATGGAGCACTTGTTTCCTGCAATGATAGTAAAGGAAACAGATACAAAATTGCCTTTACGGGTGTCGGTATAGGATTAGAAATGGTTCGCTGGGAAGGCTTAAAGTTGGCTTATGTTGGGGCTTCCTCTGATATTCCTGGGACCTATTATGGACTTCGGGTGGCTGTCTCTGCTTTAGTCGGAGCCAATATGCTATTGGCTGTCGGAAATTGGGGACAATTGTCGGTTGTCGGGGTCGATGTACTTGCTGGAGGATTTGATGTTTCGTTGGTGCGGCTCTATGTGGGTAAAAACTGGTCTGATGTGGCTTTAGCTATTACAGAAGATCTCGCCTCTCAAGAAGAGAGACTTTAGGAGGATTAATCACATGAGAAGATGGGTTTCGTTGAGTTATTTAAGTATGGTGTTCTTTTTGAATGGTTCACTTGGTTACGCCGTAGATATTTCTAGAACAATATATGTTCCAGAAATTAAAGGGCTAACTTCTGATTCCATTCCTTTAGAAATGAATGGAAACAATTTAAATAAAGAGTTTAAATATTCTTTAACAACCTCTGCTTTAGATGCATTACTAAAGTCCGCCCATCTTCCTCAGGTCTGTGATCTGACTAAAGAGGAACATCCAGTTCCCCAATGTCGGGTGACTCAGATTTCTCGAACGGCGACCTATGAGCTCTCTGTACGAGATCGAGAATGGATTAAGAAACAATCTTGGTGGTGTCGATTTACCCGAAAACTGTGGGGAGGCTGTAATCCAGGTTCTTTAGAGGATATTATGACATTGTCCTTACAAGTTAAAGGGGTTGAGCCAGAAACACAAAAAGTGACTGGAGAGTCTATTGAAAAGATAGAATCATCCAGTTGCATGGCAGATCCTCAAACACCAGAAGATAAGGTGTTAGATACGTTAAAAATCTGTGCGGTGTCTGCGTCTCCGTACCAAGAAGATTGTGTGAGATTTTTTAAAGATTCAAGGTTGGTTTACAAAGATAAACTTTGGACAATGGCTTTATCTCCTGTGTCTGAAGCACATGTTCGGGCTGTGTTACCTCCCCTCAAAGAAGTGGACTCTTTAGAAACAAAACTGGAGTCTGTAACGATAGCAGGGGTAGATTTAAGTCCTAGGCCTGTTCAATCTTGGAATGGAACCCTAGGATTAATGAAAGCCTTTGATCTTTTTAGAGATTCTCAAGGTACCATAGAGATTTCTGGACGGTATTCAAAATTAGTGAATAATACTCAAAAAACAGAAGAGGTTTTAAAAGCCCAGCTCTCCGTATCTAAAGCCCCTCTTGTGATCGAAAACTTTCCAGGGAAAGTTTCACTTTCTCTAGAAGATATTTTAGGCTTTGAAAAGTTAGAAGGAGAGCCGGAAACGGCACAAACCATACAAAA
>JACPSU010000165.1 GCA_016193105.1 Deltaproteobacteria bacterium
CAGTTGTTACTGCTTGCATCGATGCTCCAGAGAACCAATAGATCACAGCTCCTCCCGTAATGAGCCCCAAAAGCACTTTGGGATTTAAAAGATCGAGCTTAAGATTCAAGAGCAAGATAATGGAAAAGATCATCGTTGTTGCCCCAATCACGGCTGTTCCAATCAGCACAGGTTTGGCTGTAGCTTTAAATGTATTTCCCGCAGAATCATTTTCTTCAAGAAGATGTTTCCCCTTTTGAAAGTCAGGCTTAAACCCATACTCACGCTCAATGTCTGATTTTATATTGGACAAATGTTCAATTTGAGAAAGCTCAAATACAGACTGAGCATTGTCGGTCACAGGGCCATAACTATCGACGGCAATGGTCACAGGCCCCATCCCTAAAAACCCAAACGCCACAAGTCCAAATGCAAATACCGTTGGATAGACCATATAGGCATCTAAACCTGTCATGGAGGTTAAGTAGGCAATAAACATGAGAGCAACCATGACGAGCCCTTTCCAAAAAGCGCTGAAATTTCCTGCCACAAGCCCAGAAAGAATGGCCAAAGAGGCACCCCCTTCCCGAGCCGCAGAGACGATCTCATTCACATGTTTGGATTTAGATGACGTAAAAATCTTCGTAAACTCAGGAATAATCGCTGCAGCAATCGTTCCACAACTAATAATCGTTGAAAGCTTCCACCACAAATCTGATCCCAAATCTGAAATGAGTAAATAACTCACCGTATAGGTTACTCCAATTGAAATTAAGGAAGTAAGCCATACCAAAGAAGTAAGAGGAGCTTCGAAATTAAAAGCATCTTTTGCAGCATACAGCGCATGAGAAATTTTGTTATTCACCCAATAAGAACCGATAGAAGTCACAATCATCAAAACTCGCATGGCAAAAATCCAAATAATAAATTTGGCCTGAAGCTCTACGCCACCGGGGGCATGCTCTAATGTGCCATTTGGCCCCATAAACATCCCCACTGCGAGCACAATAAAACTAATAAGTGCGACTCCTGTCACACCATACGTTTCAAACCCGTCGGCAGTAGGCCCCACAGAATCTCCGGCATTGTCTCCCGTACAATCTGCAATCACCCCTGGGTTTCTGGCATCATCTTCTTTAATGTTAAAAACAATTTTCATGAGATCTGAACCAATATCTGCAATCTTTGTAAAGATCCCTCCACAAATCCGAAGAGCTGAAGCACCTAAAGACTCTCCAATGGCAAACCCCACAAAACAAGCTCCAGCACTCTCTTTGGGAACAAAGAGCAAAATAAAAATCATCATAATAAGCTCTACGCAAATAAGAAGCACCCCAATCGACATCCCCGAACGAAGAGGGATTTCCATCACGGGATAAGGTTTCCCTTTTAAAGAAGCAAATGCTGTTCGACTATTGGCATAGGTATTAATCCGCATCCCAAACCAGGCCACACTAAAGGAGCCCAGAATTCCAATGATAGACCACAGGATAATAAGAAATACTCTGGAGAACGCCAACCCTTGAAGCACGTAAAAATAATAAACCATACACGCACCGATAAAAACTTCGAGAAACATCAAAAGCTTTCCTTGTTGCAAAAGATAGGTTTTACACGTTTCATAAATCAGCGACGAAACATCGAGCATCGCTGAATGAGCAGGCAACCGCTTTGTTCTGATAAACTCATACCATCCAAAGAGCATCCCCAAGAGGGCAATGACAATGCCTCCTAGAAGAATAGACGTTCCAGCAACATTCAATCCAAAAACATTAAAGTAGGTGGATGAGAAATCAGGGATATGAAGCTCAACCTCACTGGCAAATGCTTGCCCTGAACCAAAAAAACTTACAAACAATAAGAATAGTATTTTTAACATGGTATTTTTCCTTTCCTTAAAACCTGAAGAAAATAACTGGAGATGCTGTAACTTGTCAATTCTTTTGAAGATGTGTATAGTTTTTCCTCTTTATGAAAAAGAGACCTCTTTTCATCGGGTTAGCTTCCCTATTTCTAGTCGGTGGAATAAGTTTTTTTCTCCTCGAATTTCCAGACACCGGCCTCTTAAAAGCACACTACCCAGTTATTTTTACAAAAGGGTTTCAAAAACCTAAAGTTTTTTTCGTTAAAAATCGCCCCCTTCACTGGGTTTCCTTAAATGATGTTTCAGAAAAAACGCTCGGGGCTGTTTTGGTTAGCGAAGACTGGGCTTTTTATCACCACAAAGGCCTCGATCCTAATCAAATTAAAAAAGCTTTCGAGATTAATTGGAAAAAGGGGCGTTTTGTGCGAGGCGCAAGCACCATCACCCAGCAAGTTGTACGCAATGTATTCTTAACTAAAGATAAAAATCTGTGGCGGAAATTTAAAGAAATTATTTTGGCCCTTCGGCTTGAAAAGGAGCGCTCTAAAAATAAAATATTAGAAATTTATTTAAATATTGCTGAGTGGGGAAACGGGCTCTATGGCATTGGCGCTGCCTCTCAATACTATTTTAGCAAATATCCCCATGAACTGACCGCTCGGGAAGGAGCCTTCTTAGCCGTACTTCTTCCGAGTCCCAAAAACTATAGCCAAACGTTCAAAGAACAAGGGCTCACGGAATTTGCCTTTAATCGGATGGATGACATCCTTCAAAAAATGGCCCAAGCTCAATACCTAACCCCTGAAGAATACGAGGAAGAAATTTCAGAGCCCTTGGTTTTAAACTAACTTCCAAAGCCCGACCTTAGAATTTTTTCACAGGGGTCTTGAGGTGCCATAAGCTTTAAAAATGCAGAATCGGTTTGGACGACTTGAATAAGCTGAACAGCCGTAGCTAAATGAGGAGAAGAAGGAACACGTTGCACAACAGAAATGGCCGCTTGGTAGACCCGTTGGATGTTGCTCCATCCTGAAAGCCACTCCGCCCATCGAAAATTGGAGGCATGCCAAGCTGCCCAAAAATGTTTATTATAAGCTTGATGAAAGTGCTCAATTTCTTGGATACATTGGCTGCGACTCTCTCGAATAGAGCCTAATTGCCTTTGAAGATCATCTCGCGCCTGTTCCAATCGTCGGCATAAAGGAGTGGATACTAGAGATCCTTTTTTTCCTAAAGCAATCAGCCTTTCTAATTCTGATAAAACTTGCGTCAAAAGATCTTCTGCAATAAAAAAGTCATCCCATACTCCTATTTTTTTCATCGTTCGCTGAATGCGATGCTCCAGAGTGAGCGCTTGTGATCGTTTTGAAAAATCTTCTTTCTTGATCTTCCCAACAAGCTCTTGAATGAGTTCTCCAGGACGCTTTTGAGGATCCATCCACAGATGATCCTTCCAAAGCTCTCGAGAAGAAGGTAATCCATCTGGGGCTTGAGTTTCCTTTCCTTGAACTGCAGAGTCCGAAAGAGGCGCTCCCGCTCCCTCTGCCATTTTTTCTGATGGCACACCTTCTTCTAGAGCCTCCTCTTCTAATAAACCTCC
>JACPSU010000020.1 GCA_016193105.1 Deltaproteobacteria bacterium
AGGGCCTTCTTGTGAGATAGAAAATTGGAAAGCAGTAGGACTTGAATAAGCCCATGAAGTAAAAAGAGAGATAAAAAGAGTTATGAAAAATAGTTTTTTAAGGTCATACATACGACTTCAGATCCTTTCTTTTTGATATTGATAATGATTATCAATATTAATTGATAGAATGAGATATCTAAAAAGAAGGGGTGTTGTCAAGAACTTATGTTTTTATGCCAAAAAGATTACGAAAGGAGTGGGGCAACTTTTGGGAGGTAGGTAAAACAAGTTTGTAATTTTGCCCATTCGCGATAGGCAGAGCGAAATTGTTTTTTAAGAAGTCGTGTGCGAGCCCGCGCAAACCTCAAGGACTTTTGAGTGGTGTGTTGTTGTTCCCATTTTTGAAGTAAAGATGTGACGTGAGCATATTTTGTGTTTATGAGTTCAGCAATGTGCAGAGATTCGCTCCAGTTTTTAAAGGTGTTTAAGTAAAGAGTGGCTTGGCTATTTTGAGCCGCAATTTTTGCATTCAAAATTTTAAACTTTGATGTTTTTTTGAGATCTGAGGTCAAATGAAGAGCTCTAAAGAATGCAATCATCCATTTGGAAGGATCCCACTGGTACCATTGAACGCCATTTCGATAGTCATTGGGAAAGCGATGGTGAAAGTTGTGATAGCCTTCTCCCCAGGTAAAGAGGGCAGCAAACCAATTATCTCGGGCAGAGCCTGTGAGGTCATAGGGTTTTTTACCAAACGTGTGGGCCACAGAATTAATGCACCAGGTTCCTTGATAGACCAGCGCAATGCGTGCACATACCGCAATGAGAAAAGTTCCTAACCCATGTCCCATCAGTGTGCCTATTAAAACAGGAAGAAGAATGCTGCTAACAATAACCCAGGCTAAATAATATCTATCTTGATGTTGAATCAAGGGATTGCTTTGAAGATCTTTAACATTGGGATAGGTGGGAGGAGCCTTCCAAAAAAGCATCCAACCCATGTGGGCAAAGAAAAATCCCTTGTTAATACTGTAAGGATCTTTATCAGAATCGACGTAGCGATGATGTTCTCTGTGATGAGAAGCCCAATCGATGGCCGATTTTTCAAATGCAGCCGCTCCAAAAAATAAATTTAAAAATGTCACCCATTTTCCTGCTTTATAGGTGCGGTGAGCAAAGAGTCTGTGGTATCCAACTGTAATTCCTAAGCCTGTAACGCTAAAATAAAAAAGAAAAAGTATAATCTCTCCCCAGCTGATCCCATAAAAGTAGATATAGAGAGGTGCACCGATGAGACCGAGGGCATGGGTGACTCCAAAAAAGATTACGTTTGTCCAATTAAGTTTAGATGAGTGCATGAAGCTAAAAGAATCGTATCTGAAATAAACAGATGAGTCAAAAATAATTTCAGTGCATTGATCTGTGGTATAGTGTAGTAGCATGGCACCTATGAATATTAGAAATGTCGCTATTATTGCACACGTAGACCATGGAAAGACAACCTTGGTCGATGCGCTGCTTCGCCAATCCCGAACCAAATTAGGGAAAGAAATTGTAGATACCGTCTGCATTATGGATAGCAATGAGCTTGAGCGTGAGCGTGGAATTACGATTTTTTCTAAGAATGCTTCTGTCGAATGGAAAGGCGCAAAGGTGAATATCATTGATACCCCAGGCCATGCGGATTTTGGAGGAGAAGTCGAGCGGGTATTGTCTATGGCCGATGGATGTCTTTTGCTGGTCGATGCCAAAGAAGGGCCCATGCCTCAAACTCGGTTTGTGCTCAAACAAGCCTTAGCAACAAAATTAAAAATTATTGTTGTCATCAATAAAATCGACAAACCCGGGGCGCGGCCTGATGTTGTATTAGATAAAATTTTTGATTTATTTATTGAGCTAGGAGCCGATGAAGAATCTGCTTACTTTCCGGTGGTCTATGCAAGTTCCAAACTTGGGAAAGCCGGCTTAACTCCAGATTTAAATAGTATGGTCGATATTTTCCCTCTCTTTGATGCGATCTTTACGCATATTCCAGCGCCAGCCGGAGAAGTGACAAAGCCTTTGCAAATGCGAGTGACCATGATTACGGGGGATAATTTTAAAGGGCGTATCGCCACGGGGCGAATTTATGAGGGGACCCTCAAGGCAGGCCAAGATGTGATGCATATTGCCAGATCTGGAGCGATGAAAAAATATCGTCTTTTATACCTCATGACCTTTCAAGGGTTAGAGCGTGTGGATGTGAGTGAGGCTTCTGCGGGCGATATTGTGGCGATTGCGGGAATCCCAGATATTATGATTGGAGAAACGATTGCCGATGTAGAAGCTCCAGTTGCGCTTCCTCTTTTGGGGATTGAAGAGCCGACCATTCGAATGACTTTTAGTGTGAATAGCTCCCCCTTTGCTGGACAAGAGGGAGAATTTAAAACGTCCCGACAAATTCGAGAGCGACTCTATCGAGAGCTTGAAAAAGATATGGCTTTGAGAGTGCAAGATCTTCCAGATGGGACATGGCTTGTCTCTGGAAGGGGAGAGCTTCATTTGGCAATTTTTATTGAGCGCATACGACGAGAAGGCTATGAGTTTGAGGTCTCTCGTCCTCAAGTGATTACAAAAGAGGTGAATGGGAAAACGTACGCTCCTTTTGAAAAAGTATTTATCGAAGTTCCAGAAAGTTATTCTGGGATTATTATGCAAAAAATGGGGATGCGACATGCAGAACTTATAGATATGAAAACAGAAAATGGAATTAATTTTTATGAATTTATTGTATCTACGAGAGAACTCTTTGGTTTTCGAGGAGAATTTTTAACAGACACCAAAGGACTTGGGATTATCAATACACTTTTTCATAGTTATCAGCCAGACCTTGGAATTTTAAGAGAACGAGATCGCGGATCTTTGGTGGCGCATGAAACAGGGATGTCTAATATGTATGGACTTTTAAATACGCAAGAAAGAGGAGTTTTATTTTTTGGACCTGGGATCCCTGTTTATAAAGGACAAGTCGTAGGACAAAATGCCAGAGGAGGCGACATGCGGGTGAATGTGTGTAAAGTAAAACATCTTTCCAATATGCGTTCTAAAGGAGATGGATCGAGTGAGCATTTTGAACCTCCACGAACGATGGATTTAGAAGATTGTTTGGAATATATTGATGATTCAGAGCTTGTTGAGGTTACACCTAAAAATATCCGGATGCGAAAAAAGTCTTTTATCTAAAGTGAGCAGGTCAGTTTAATCATTGCAGAGTGATAATCGTAATCATCGACATGAGCTTTATTTTCTGTGCGATAGAACCCAAAGCCATAAGAAGGGGTGAGGGTCATCGATTTTAACTTCCAAGATACATCCAAAAGAAAGTTTTCATATTTGTCGTCTACCCCTAAAGGAAGCCCAGTTGCTGAAAAATCATCAAAATTATTGCTCCAAGAAAAATCATGCTGAAGCGAAAAATTCAGTGCTGAAGACCAGTGGTAATCAAAAGATGTAATAAGAGATTTATAATCTCCCTGGTGTCTGGGGAGTCGTGCGGTACTTACTGTGCTTGCTTGAGTGCGTGTATCTGAATCATTCAAAGAAAATAGTTGAACCAAAGAAAACTCAGATTGGGGAAGAATCGAAAATAGCGCTGTGTATTGGTGGGCATTAGAATATCCTTTTGTGGAGCTTAGTCCACTTTGAGGTGTCATTGCAAACCGTGTTCTTTTCCATTGATATCTGAGCCCTGTTTGAAGCCAAGGGGTAAGGGCCAGTGATACGTTCGTTTTTACTGCATTTGAAAATCGTGTTATGTCATCGACAAAGCCAGACTTTTCAGTTCCACTGGAGGAAGCAGTTTCACTGATATCTTTATAATCATCTCGGTCTTGATTTAAGCTATATTCTGCTGAAAGCTTAAACCAATTCCAAGGATAGGAGTAAAAGCCAATGGCGCCTAAGCTCTTAAACACTTCTTGATCTGTGACTCTAGAAAAATTATCTGAGGCAGTAACGCTGATAGTATCTTCGTCCAATCTTAAAAAATTTTGTTCTGATTCTAATTTGAGATAAGGGGTCCAGCGGTTGAGCCCCTTATAATGAAAACTTAAATGTTCTCCTACTCCATATCCAGAGTGTTCTGTGTTATTCGTGGCAGTTTCATCAATGATTAAATCAGGTGTGGCCGAGGTGTCTCTGGGATAGGTGCTATCCGAATAGCGCTCTTTGTAAAAGGTGTTTAACCGTAGATTCATGGATAAGTTATTGAAGGGTTCTCGGTAGAGGTGAGCATTTAAAATATGTTTTTGAGTGTCGTTATCCGCAAGCGCTCCAAAATAATTCTTCCGTGTTCCTCCACCCACTCTGCCCCCCGTAGAATTAAAGGTTTCTAAGTTTTCTTTTTCTGTCGTGTCGCCAAATCCTACCGTGTAGGAAAGAGTGGTGAGTGTTTTTTCTGAGAGAGCTTTAAATAGGGAAATGTGAGCGGCGTAATTAAATGAATCTCCATTGATACTTTGGACGACGCTCTCCGAAGCGGTATTCTTATCAAATTCTCTTCGGACAGGCTTATCATCCATATAGATAAAGTGCTGTCCTAAGGTTAGATCTCCATTGGTAATTTCTTTTTTAAACGAAAGTTCAGCTTCATAAACATTTTGATCAATTTCAGAAAAAGAGGGGGCATATTTTCGATTGGCCGCTTGAGTGCCAAAACCCCACGTAAGTTCACTTATTTTTCCTTCCTTATGATGCCAAGTTCCTTTGGTTGTTGTTTGTAATCCAAACAAAGGAAATTCGGCTTCAATAAAGTATTGTCCATCAAATAAAGTTAATTTTTCAGTTAAATCATAGGAGGGGGTTGTAGCATTGGCATACATTCCTCCAGTGGGATCATAATATCGATTGAAGGATAGAAATCCTGTTTTTAATTTAAACTTGGAAGGATCTGAGCTGTTTTTAAGATCAATTAGGATGTTGTAATCATTATTTCGAAAGAGAGCATGGCCGGAAAAATCCAGTTCCAATGTTTTTCCAAGCATTTTGCTAAATTCTAATTGGTCGATTCCAGCTTCAAATCCTCTTTTAACTCCTCTAAATTCTTGAAATTGGCGAGAGTCTTTCTCAGTATAAAAGTAAGAGGTTCTAGGGGTAACAAAGGCTTCTTTGGGATCAAAAGCATAGGTAAAAGAGTTTTGTAAAGCAATAAAGCTAATACTGAGAAGAAATATTTTTTTCATCAATACCTCAAGTGATCATCAAAGTCATTTTGAACGAGCATCTTTGCATGAATCGACCCATGAGGGTTGTGGCACATCACACAAGAAGAAGAGATTGCTTCATGTTCAAAGGCAAAGGGCCCTCTTTTTTCTGCGTGGCATTTAAAGCACGCTTCATTCATCCCACTTTCTGAAACGGCTGACCAGGGTTTGGCATCTGGACCATGGGGGTTGTGACAGTCTGTGCAGCTCATTTTCCCCTCTAGCACAGGGTGGTGGTTTTTAAGTTTAAATTCCACTTTTTTATCGGTATGGCAATTAAAACAAGATTGGTTATCCTTTTTTAAATTTAAAATCTTTTGTTTATCCCCGCCCCCATCGACATGGAGGCTTCCTGGGCCATGGCACATTTCACACGAAGTTCCATGGGTATTTTCGACCCCAGAGACTTCCAAACGGGCATGAAGCGCCATTTTAAAATGTTGGGCTTGCTTGTCATGACAGGTGGCGCAGGTGGACATTCCTACATAGGTGGCCCCTTTTAATTCTTGAGCATGAAATGCAGGAGGAAGAACTTTTTGACCTTGTTGAGTTTGTTTGGATTGACAAGAGATTAAAAAAAGAAAAATAAAGCCGATCCTTATATATATGTGTAAGAAAGAGGTAAGCATGACCTAGCTCATCTTTTGTATCAAATTCTAGTGGTATTATTCAAACAAAATCTGCTACGATTTTCAAAAGGGACACGTCCCAAAAGGAGAAAAATATATGAAATCTTTTTTAGGGTCACTTGTTTTAAGTTTTGTTTTGCTGGTTTCTTTTTCTGTTTTTGCAGGAGGAGCCTCTGCAGGAAAAGAAGAAAAAATATCGAAGTCTTCAGGTAGAAGTACAGCCGCAGCGGGAGCGACAGCAGGGGATGAAGCGGGGCTCTATAAAGCCAAATGTGCTTCTTGCCATGGAGCGAAGTGAAGGGACAAAAAAAGCTTCAGACTCCGATCTTTTGAAAGCACTCTTAGATGGAAGAGCAAAAATGCCTAGCTTTAAAGGTAAAATTTCAGACGATGAGGCAACAAAACTCATTCAATACTTGAGAACATTTAAAAAATAGGTTAAAACTAAAGCTAGATGAAAAACCTTCCGGGGTGGTTTTTCTTTTTGCTTATTATTGTCATTCCAATACTTTTTTCTATAGTGACGATCCCTGTCTCTTTTCACAGGTCTAAGACGGTTCAATTTTGTGCGTCATGTCATAGTATGACGCCATTTATTGAAAGTCTTAAAGATCCCAAAAGTGAAGCTTTAGCTACCAAGCACTATCAACACCGATGGGTGGCTCACGATCAGTGTGCAACGTGTCATACCGATTATGATTTTTTAGGGACTGTGAATGCGAAGTGGCGGGGATTGAGGCATCTTGCAGTTTATTATTTAGCTTCTGATGGGCAGCCAAAACTTTATAAGCCGTATAAAAACATTAATTGTTTGCAGTGTCATGAAGGAACTCAGGCTTTTGTGGACAACCCTCTTCATATGGCTTCTTTAGAGCAGATTCAAAAAGATGAGGTAAAATGTCTAGATTGTCACCGACCCATTCATCCAGAAAACATTACGCATCAGGAGCCTAAGCCATGATGAGTAAACTGTCTTTGGCTGTTATTTTTTCTATTTCAGGAACAATCGTAGCTCTGATTTGCTTGCTTCATACCTCTCCCATAACGATGACAGCCTTCTTTTTTATTGGGTTGCCATGTTATGGGGTGAGTGTAGCCCTCTATGTGAGCGATATCGTGTCCAAGCTAAAATTACGATTGCGATCTCGATGAAGGTGAAAGAAAGAACGTAGCCAATTCCCCCCGTTCCAAAACCGTAACTATGAAGTCCAACCCCCATGACAAAATTAACGCCATACCAAGCGGTGAGTACACCTTGAAATGCAAGGACTGCTCCACTGGCCACTCCAAAATCTCTGAGCCATCCGGCGTATTTTCCATGGACGATCACCAAATAAAAAAGAAGTGCAATCAAAGCCCACACTTCTTTGGGGTCCCATCCCCAAAAGCGTCCCCAGGAGTAATCGGCCCATACCCCCCCTAAAATGGTTCCAGCCGTGAGGAGGAGAACGCCGATTTGCATGGTTCTATAGATCATTTGAACTAAGGTGCGGATAGAGGGGTCTTGTGGTTTTGTAATAAATTTGAGTAAGGTCCAATTTCCAATCCCCATAGCCAAAGCAAAGGCGGCATAACTCAGAGTAATGATAAGGACGTGAACCGTAAGCCAAAAATTACTTCTTAA
>JACPSU010000021.1 GCA_016193105.1 Deltaproteobacteria bacterium
AATCACTTTGGGATCTCCCCCCTCCATGATGGCCACACAAGAATAGGTTGTCCCTAAATCTATCCCAATAATGGGTGATGTTGTTTTTTTTGTCATACGTTCCTCCTACGTTTAATCTTTTTTCTTTGCCACAATCACTCGAGCTGCTCTCAAAAGCCGCTCATGAATAACGTAACCCTTTTGTGTTTCAGACACTACTGTTCCAGGTTCTTGCCCTTCTTTTTCTTCTTCCCCTACAGCCTCGTGAAATTTGGGATCAAATTTTACCCCAATACTTTGAATGGGTTTGATACCAAATTTATCAAGCACACTTAAAAACTGCTTCATTGTTAACCTGATCCCCTCTTCTAATCCCTCTCCCAATTTTTTTGGCCCATTTTTCTCATTTACATGAGAAAGCGCTTTTTCAAGAGAATCTATAACCTCCAATAACTCATACGCCAAACCTTCATTTCCATACTTTAATAAATCCAATTTTTCCTTATGAACTCTTTTTTTAAAATTTTCAAAATCTGCATATAAATAAAGCCACTTGTTATAATTATCTTTTGTCTCTTTTTGAGCTTCCTCAAATTTTTTCTTAAAATCTTCTCCCCGTTTCTCTGTTGTAGGCTCAATAGCAGCAACCGGTTTTATCGCAGAAGTCCCCTCTTCTTCATGTTTCTTTTTAGCTTCTATTTTTGGTTGGGTCTGAGACCCTTCATTTGTAAATTCGTCCACGAAATCTCCTTGTTTCACATAAACTCTACTAATACCTTATTTAAGTAGAGTATCCCTCTAGGAGTTAATTTGAGCATTTTTTTGACAGAGTCAAGCAAACCCCATGTCAAAAGTTTATCCACAATAGGCCCATAGGATTCTATGAGAGAGCTTCCAAAACGCTCTTCATAGGCCGCTAAAGAGACCCCTTCTATCAAACGCAAGTGCGTTAGAAGGTATTCCTTTTGAGCCTGCTCTTTGGTCAACACCTCTTCTTGTCCTTTGGCGCTTCCCCCTTCTTGCACTTTCTTCCAATAGGCTTGAAGAGAGTCTGTATTTTTAAAATGATCCCCCCAAGGCATCTCCTGAGTTGTCATATAAGAAGAGGCCCCCACTCCAAGTCCTAAATAGTCGTGAAGCTTCCAATATTTTAAATTATGGGCGCACTGAAAAGAGGGCTTTGAAAAAGCAGAAACTTCATAATGCCCATATCCACTCGAAGGCAAAAAATTCATGACCCACTCATACATATCTGCAGAAACTTCTTCAAGAGGTAAAATGGGATGCAGGGGATTACTCTCATGAACGGAAAGATGATACGTTGAAATATGTTCCGGCCCCAGGGATACAGCTTTTTGAATGTCTGCTTGAAACTCTTGAACACTTTGCTCGGGAATTCCAAAAATAAAATCTAAATTTATATTTTGAAACTCTGCCTGCCTGGCCAAGTGATAGGCCAAAAGTGCTTGCTCTTGAGAGTGACTTCTTTGAAGCGTTTTTAAATGTTGGGAGTGAAAAGTTTGAATACCAAAGCTGATGCGACTCACCCCTCCCTCTTTAAACCCTTTGAGCTTTTCAAGTGTGACAGAGCATGGATTTGCTTCTAGAGAAACCTCTAATGAAGGTGTCGTTTTAAAACACTTACGAAAGGTGGCAATAAGTTCTGAAATTTGTTCTGCAGAAAAAAGAGAGGGCGTTCCCCCGCCAAAAAAAATCGTATCCACAATTTTATCAGGATACGTTCGGGCATAAAATAAGCTTTCTTGATGGAGTGCTTTTAAATACCACGAAAGCTCTTCTTCTTGTTTTAAAACAGAGACGGTAAAGTCACAATAAACACAGCGGTGCACGCAGTAGGGAAGATGAATATACAATCCCATGTTTTTCATCTGTTATTGCCGACTGGTACGAAAAAGCAGAATCCCTGCTAAAAGTGTAAAAATAATGTTTGGAGACCACATGGCAAGAGCGGGATGAAGGATCTCAGATGCAGCCAAATGACGTGCATTGATATAAAGCCCCCAATAAGCACCTATCAAAACAATCGTATAGACAAAAGAAAGAGACCGAACCGCTCGCGTAGGCCGAACACCTAAAGAAATTCCCAAAATGGCTAAAATGAGGCTCGCAAAAGCCACAGCAAACTTTCGGTGATATTCTGCTCGAAACTCTAGGGCCAATTTTTTATTTCCTTTCGTTTTTTCCTCAGAAATCCTTTGTCTCAATGTTTCTAAGGAAAGCCAATGGGGCTTTTCCTTGGTATCAACTTTCAGCATTTCATCAATCGATAAATTAATCGTATAACGATCAAAACTAATCTTTTGTACGGAGGCATGATCTTTTGAAAACGTATGAATATTTCCTCCCTGGAGCACCAGATATACCGAAGGTAAATCTACAGAAGAAAGGATCATTCCTTTATCTGCGATGACTGACACTGGGCGATTTGTGTCTCTCTCATCATATAAGAAGACATGCTCTAGCGTTTTATCTTTACTATCAACTCTATCTGTGTAGAGGACCAAGCCAAAAAAGTCATCATTAAAAACACCCTCTTTAACGCCCACCAATGCCTTATTCTTTCCAATATCAAAAACAAGAGCCCGGGAAGACCGCGCCCCCCAAGATTCCAAATGGAGAGTTAAGTATAAACAAAAAAAACAAACCCCAATCGAAAAAAGCAACACAGGCATTAAAAGCTGAAAAACACTAAATCCAGAAGCTTTCATGGCAGTAAGTTCGCTATCCGACGAAAGTCTCCCAAAAAGCATGATTACGGAAAATAAAAAGGCAATGGGGATCGAAATCGCTAAAAAAGAAATCATGAGATAAAAAACAAGCTTCATGACACTCCACAATCCCACCCCATACACAATAATGAGTTCATTCAAACGCAAAATTTGAGACATCACGAGAATAAAGATAAAGACCGTTAACCCTAAAAGAAATGGGGTAACAAGCTCTTGAAAAAGGTATCGAAAAATGATGGTCGTACGCATGGCCTTATATCCTTTTAGTGTACAAAAAATAACCGGTCAGAGTCAATGCGTGAAATCAGCCTAACAGCTTGATTTTTTTCAATTTTCCCTCTATACTAAAGGTATATTGAACGTTTAAGGGAGGATGGTATGGACAAGGGTCCAAATACGATCCATGTTTTTTCAGAGCCTCTTGAGTTTTTTCGCCATTTGGTCACGACAGCCATTGAAAACCAAAAAGTCGAAGTGACTCAAGATATTGAATATTATTTGGTATCGCTTCTGACCAAATACATGGAAATTGAAAAAATGCAAAAATCAGCCCAAGATCCTTTGGCTATTCAGCTTCAAAAAGCACTGCTCTGTAGTACCCATGAGAGGATTCAGCTTTTAAAAGAACTGGGCGACTTTTCCCTCTATATTTCTGGATTTTTTTCAGATAGCTTAAACCGAAAATTAGTCGATGTTGATTATTACATGGCGATGGGAGGCGTTGCTTACAATAACCTCTCGCATACCGTACCTACCCTATCGGCTCTTCAAACTACCTTTAAAGACTTGGCCCATCGATTTGGAACTTTTGTCGATATCCTAGCGGAAGTTTCAGACTCTGCCTTTGTTCATACGCACAGAGATGTACTGCGCCTCTATGAAAAGTGGCTTAAAACCAAAAGTGAACGCCTGGCCGAACTTCTTAAAAAAGAAGGCCTCTTCCCA
Organism: Deltaproteobacteria bacterium; assembly: GCA_016193105.1. Classification (GTDB taxonomy): domain Bacteria; phylum Bdellovibrionota; class JACOXK01; order 2-02-FULL-40-11; family 2-02-FULL-40-11; genus JACPST01. The sequence goes on from JACPSU010000021.1 coordinate 3,675, forward strand.
CTCGATACTCTGTCAACAACGATCACTTAAATGAAAGCCAAACGCTTGACGTTCATTGCATTTCTTGGCTTAATGTCCATGGCAATTTTACCTATGAAAGATTTTAAAAAACCTTCTGATACAGAGCTTAAAAAACAGCTCTCCCCTGAGCAATATGAGGTCACTCAACACGAAGGGACAGAACCTCCGTTTCAAAACACCTATTGGGATAATAAAAAACCTGGGATTTATGTCGACGTTGTTTCTGGAGAACCTTTGTTTAGTTCCCTCGATAAATTTGACTCAGGCACTGGCTGGCCTAGTTTTTTAAAACCTCTTGAGGCAGAAAATATTATAGAAAAAAAAGACCGAAAGCTCTTCTATACTAGAACCGAAGTCCGATCTAAGCATGGAGACTCCCATCTGGGCCATGTATTCAAAGATGGACCTGCTCCCACGGGCTTACGATATTGCATGAACTCTGCATCTTTGCGATTTATCCCTGCCGATCGCCTCAAAGAAGAAGGCTATGGCCAATATGCCTCTCTTTTTAAAATTTCCGATGAGAAGATGATGAAAGTTCACAAAGATGACATTGCCACTTTTGCCGGGGGCTGTTTTTGGGGAGTAGAAGAGATCATCCGAAAACTACCCGGTGTTTTAGAAACAACAGTGGGCTACACAGGTGGAGTCACATCCAACGCAACCTACGAACAGGTGAAAAAAGGAAACACGGGACATGCGGAAGCGATACAAGTGGTCTTTGATCCAGCAAAAATAAGCTACGAAGAACTTTTGAAATATTTTTTTAGACTTCACGATCCTACAACGATGAATCGCCAGGGCAATGACATCGGAAGTCAATACCGCTCCGCCATTTTTTATCGAAATGAAGAGCAAAAACAGATCGCTGCAAAAGTCAAAGAAGAAGTTCAAAAATCAGGGAAATGGAAAGGAAAAATTGTTACAGAAATTGTTCCTGCAGGAATATTTCATACCGCTGAAGGCTATCACCAAAAATATCTCCAAAAAAATCCCGGCGGCTATACCTGCCATTATTTGAGAGACTGAGAAACAATTGATGATGACTCAAAATTATATTTACAAAAAAATTTCCAAAAACTCTGTTGCAGAAACTAATGTAGTGGGCTTTTCCTTGTATGGCTATCTCTGCCAAAATATCATCATCCGTATCACTAAAAAGATGAATCTTAGGATTTTTAATGTTAACAAATTTAGCTATTTTTATAATGGCAGTTAACATTTCATGGGCTCTTGTATAGCGAGAGGCTAATCTTTCTTTGATGTGCCTATATTCAAGTACTGAAAAATATTCTTGTTTTAATTCCAACGATACCAGTGGAGTAAATTGCTGACTTACCCAGGCATTGAGAATTTTAGCAGGAGCCCCCTTTGATGACAAAAAGCCACTTAAAACGATATTAGTGTCAACGACGACTCTTTTTTCCACGTCTTATAACTTTCTTGGCGGAGTCTACGAGATTTTCTACCTGAGATTCAGATAAGTCTTCAAATTGGCTTCTAATTTCTTCTAAAGCCTTTAAGGCCTTTGCTTCTTTAGAAGAAGAAGGTTGAGTGACTAAGCGAATTCCCATACGAATAAGCTCTGCTGTGGATTTATTACTTAAGAAAGCTTTTTTCTTTAACTGCTTAAGTTCATTTTCTTCTAAGTAAACAGTAGTCTTCTTCATCCTCTTGGCCTCTAGGTATAGTATGCCATATATAAGGCGTGCTGTCAACAATGGAACTTTTTAAAATCCAAAAACCCCGGTGGCTACACCTGCCATTATTTGAGAGATTAGAAGATCTGTTTTTCTTGTATCTAAGAAATGAGTACGATATAAAAGATTTATGAAATTCATTTGGAAGATAGCCTGTTCTTTTATTTTTCTTCTTTATTGCTCTTTGACACATGCGCAAGCCTTGACGGGAGTCATTATTGAAAAATATGCCAATATTCGAAACGCTCCTTCGATTACAAATTCTACGATTATCATGAAAGCCTTTAAGGGAAGTGCCCTTAAGATTTTAGACAAAACCACAGAAAAGATGAAAAGTGGAGAACTCGAAGGTTTTTGGTACAAAATAGAGCTTTTGGAAAATGGAGATGTGGCCTTTGAGGGAGACAAGCGCATTGAAGAATTTATTCAATTCGTAGCTTCAAGCCTTTATTACTACCGCCCCAATCTTGATGAACAGCTTAAAGAAATTAAAAGAGTGGTTAGCCGAAAAAATGCCCTTGAAGAACTCAAAAAATATAATCCCCGGTTTTTAAACTACATTGGCTACCACCTGATTGCTGAGAAAAATGGACTTGCCTTTCCTGTGCTCATTACATTTATGCATCCTGATTTTAAAGAAGAAAATAGCAAGGATGCCAATTATGCTTTCACCTGGGAACTTTTACAAAGACTAATCCCTCAAGCACTCATCACAAGCAATTTTAAAAGTTTTGAATATTGGTGGCAAAAAAATTACGATTCGGTACAAATTGACCTTCCTTCACATGAAATCGCACTTATTTTTAAGAAAATTCAGGACAACGAAAACCGCGTCTATCGTAAACTAATCGATTAAGCTCTTTGCTTGCTCTCTAGAACCTGAACCAGTGTTTTTAAATCCGCCACCTGTTCTTTGAGATCTGAGATAACTTTTTG
>JACPSU010000114.1 GCA_016193105.1 Deltaproteobacteria bacterium
CTCCGGGCTTAGCCAGGCGCGCTCCTTTTTGAACCACCAAGTCTAAAATCTCAGATAAAATAAAAGGGGATCCGTGGCCTTGAATTTCAACAAGATCTTCTCCCGTATAAGATTTTTTCTCTGGCATAAATACCGCCAAAACATCGTCCAATATTTCTTTTCCGTCTTGAATAGAGCCCCGTACCAAATGATAGGGCCTTAAGAGGCTCTTCTTTTTTTGAATAAAAATTGATTTTAAAATTTCTCGCGATCTGGGTCCGCTCATTCGAACAATGCCAATGGCTCCTTGCCCTTGGGGCGTAGAAATAGCTGCAATGGTATCTGAGAAAAGCTCTTGCATAGATCTTTTATAAGCCTTTTTTAATTAAGTCTCGATTTACTAAAACCTGGGAGGCAATTTGAAGGACTGTGCTAAAAAGAATGTAAATCACAAGCCCCGATGGGAGCGCAACCATGAAAAATCCAAAAATCACAGGCATAAATTGCATCATTTTTTGCTGCATGGGATCCATGGTGGTTGTTGGGGTCATTTTTTGCTGGAAAAACATCGCCACCGTCATTAAAACGGGCATAACATAATAAGGATCCTTGCTGGATAAATCCAAAATCCATCCAAAAAAGGGGGCATGATAAAGCTCTGTTGCATTATAAAGTACTCGGTAAAGCGCAAAAAAGATTGGCATTTGAATTAAAAGAGGCAGACACCCTCCCAAAGGATTTACTTTGTTGGCCTTCATCAAGTCCATCACTTCTTTATTCATTTGCTGAGGGTTTTCTTTAAACTTCTCTTTGACTTTTGCGATCTGGGGCTGAATACGCTGCATTTCTCTCATAGAAACATAGCTTTTTTTAATAAGAGGATGAAATAAAATACGAATCAAAAGTGTTAAAAGAAGAATGGCCACCCCATAATTTGGAATAAATTTATAAAAAAAGTTCATTGTTTTTAAAAGGGGGATACAAATGACAGAGAAAATCCCAAAATCAATGGCTTCTTCAAGGTTTTGTCCTGCCTCTTTTAAAAACTCAACTTTTTTGGGCCCAAAATATCCCTTCATTTTAAGCTCAAAAAATTCTTTTTGTGGATCTTTGTAAAAAGGATACTGAAGTTGAATCAGCTCTGCTCCTGCCTGAGAGCCAGACATCACTAAATATGGCCTTACAATGTCAGAATTGTTCATTAAAGAAGAAAGAAAATATCTATTTTCAATCCCCGCCCAACTGATAACGGAACGAATCTCATTTTCATCTTTAAATCCGGAAATTTTTTGGCGCTTTGTTTTATTTTGATGATGAAAAATAAAATTTCTAACATCCGCATAAGGAGCTGTTAAAATATTTCCTTTATGCGTCTCTAAAAAACCTTCTGAAAGGCCAATAAACAGATCTCCTTTGAAATTATTTTTTTTAAGCCAAATTCTTACATCGTGTTGAAATTTATATTTTTCAGGATAAAATTCATACTCTCTTTCAATTTTTACTCCTCTTTCTTGATATAAAAACCGAAGGCGCGAAGAGGTTTGCTCTTCGAGCTCATAATCTAAGTCTTTCAAATCTTGAAAACTCGGATCTGAAAAATATAAAGAAAGGGGATATAAAGAAGGATTTTTTTGCGTAATAAGCTCAATGCCTTCTCCGTCTTTTCCAACTTTCGTTTTATAGCGCTTGAGCTTCCAGCTTTTAAGCGCTGCCCCATGTGTTGAAAACACTGCCGTGTAAAGCCCCGTCTCAACAACAACTTCTTTTTCATTGAATCGAGTCTTTTTTTCTGTCTCGCTTTGAAAAGAAGGAAGAAGGGGTGTTTTTTTTTCTTCTGTGGGGACCTGGGAAGACGCGGCGCTTTGGGATGGCGCTGCCGTTTCTGTTGTTTGAGGAGGGGGCGGTGCCACTTTCTTCAAAAAAAACATCTGCCATAGTATTAAAATGGCCAGAGAAATTACAACAGCCAGAAGTGCTCTTTTTTCCATTCCGTTATCGGGGTTCATACGTACTTATAGGACAGGATCCCATCCTCCCTCAGATAACGGATGACACCTAAGAAGTCTTTTTAGGGTTAAAAAAAGACCTCCCAAGAGTCCCCTTTTTTCCAAAGCCTCTTTACAATAGTGTGAACAGGAAGGAACAAAGCGACAGCTTCTAGGCAGAAACAGCGATAGGGTCCTTTGATACAGCGTAATGGCTGCGATGAAACTCTTTTTCATAAAAAACTTTCATTTCCTCACAAACTTTTTTGTACGTTATGCTTTTGATATTTTTTTTACTAATACACACCAGGTCGTGGAAGGGTTTTTCGTTAGAATCTTGCTTATTTTGAACCCTAAAATACTCTCGGAGAACTCTTTTAATTCTATTTCTTTGTACAGACTTGCCTGCTTTTCTGCTGACAATCAGCCCCAGCCTATTGGTTTCTTTATCGTTACATAGATGAAACAAAATAAAATGTTCTGTTAAAAATCGAAGTCCATTTTGTAAAACAAATTGGTATTCTGCTGGCCGTAAAACTTTTTGGGCTTTGGAAAAAGTATATTTTGTCATGTGCTAAAGATTATTTAGCCGCAATTTGTGCTGTTAGGACGTGACGTCCTTTGGCGCGTCGTCTTCTTAAAACGTTTTTTCCTCCCGGGGAAGCTTGGCGTTTTAAAAATCCGTGCTTCTTAAGTCTGCGTCTATTGCTGGGCTGGTATGTTCGTTTCATATCTTTTTAAGGAAAGACCATATTTTTTTAACATTGTCAACGCCTTCTCATATAAGTTCTTGGAAATTTTTAGGCGAAAAATAAAATAAAACATCTTTTGCTTGAAATGCATTTTTCTTTTTGATAGCTTGAGCCGTTAAAAAATTTTCAGGTATTGTGTAATAAAGACGGTAAGGATTGAATGAATCATCTTTGGGATCAAGTTTTAGAAAAACTCAAAGAAAAAGTCCCATCTCATAGCTATCGAGTTTGGATCGAGCCCACAAAGGTTCTATCTATTTCAGAGACGGTGATAGAGCTGGGAACCCCTAACAATTTTTATGAAACGTGGTTTCATGATAACTATCTTTCTTATATTAAAGACCTCTTAAAACAGATGACTAATCGTCCCTATGAGCTTATTTTTAAATCTGGGGCGGTGCCGGAGCCTGTAGAAAAAATTATTCAACAAGAAGCGGCCCTTCCTCAGGCTTCTGTAGCGCCGGCTTCTATTTCTGTTCAGGTCTCTTCACCCAGACCTCAGGGGGCCGATGTTTTAAATCCTAAATATACCTTTGAAAATTTTGTAGTTGGGACCAGTAATCAATTTTCTCATGCCGCAGCCTATGCTTCAGCTGAACAGCCTGGGGGGAGCTATAACCCTCTTTTTATCTTTGGGGGGGTGGGGCTAGGGAAAACCCACCTTTTAAATGCCATCGGAAACCACATTCAAAGAAAATATCCTAACTACCGTATTTGCTATATTGCTTCTGAGCGGTTCATGAATGAGCTGATTAATTGTCTCCGCTATGAAAAAATGGATCAGTTTCGAAAAAAATATAGAGACCAATGCGATGTTCTTTTAATGGATGACATTCAGTTTATTGCTGGAAAAGATAGAACCCAAGAGGAGTTTTTTCACACCTTTAATACGCTGCACGGCTCACGAAGACAAATTGTTGTAACAAGCGACAAGTTTCCTAAAGATATTACGGGGCTTGAAGAGCGCCTCCGGACCCGATTCGAGTGGGGCCTCATCGCAGATATTCAGCCCCCTGAAATGGAAACCAGAATTGCCATTCTTAAAAATAAAGCTGAAAGTGATGACATTTATCTTCCCGATGATGTTGCCATTTACTTAGCCACCCACATTAAGTCCAACGTGCGAGAGCTCGAGGGCTCTTTAATTCGTATTGGGGCGTTTGCTTCTCTAACAGGAATGGAGGTAAGCATTGACCTTGCTAAAGAGGTGCTTAAAAACGTTATTCAGCAAAAATCGGTTTCTATCTCTTTGGACGACATTCAAAAAAACGTTGCTGCTTTCTATAATGTTAAGATCATTGATCTTAAGTCTAAGAAAAAACTAAAAGTTCTCTCCCATCCCAGACAAGTAGCCATGTATCTTTGCCGAAAATATACTCAAAAGTCTTTTCCGGAAATTGGGAAGTTTTTTGGTGGAAAGGATCACTCTACAGTCATGCATGCGGTTCGAAAAATTTCACAAATGTCGACCGATGATCCTGTTTTTAAGAAGGACCTAGACTCTATAGAAAGAATTGTGGAAAGCCAAAACTATTGATAAAGTTGTGTACAAGTCTGTGGATTAGGTGTTTATACTTTGTGTATAATTTTTTAAAGACATTAAAAAAAACCACCTTGCTCTCTTTTTATTCACATATAAAATATATGTGTTTTCAGTGGGTTAAGTTATATCTCCACAGTTTATCAAATTGCTATTTTTTATTTTATACTCCAAAAACAGGTGCCCCATCATACCATTCTGTGGAAAAACCCTCTTTAGGACACCCAAAAACACTCCGATGCATATAAAATCATCAACAATGCCTCTTGGAAAAAAATGGCTCCAAAAAACTGTGGATAGCCTGGGGGATTTCTTGTGCATGCCTGCGGATTATTCTAGAAATCCACAGAAGGTCGGTACTTGTCCACTTTTACATCCACAGTTTGTCCACATAATAAAAGTCATTGATTACAAATGTTTGGGTGTGTTATGAACAAATCCACAGGTACTACTACTACTACTATATTTATTTATTATTATAATAAGAAAATAGCAGAAAGGCCTATAACTGAGGATAACTTATATTTAACCTATTAGGAGAACAATCATGGAATTTACAATAGAGAAGAAAGAATTACTTATTGGTTTACATCGGGTTCAAGGCATTGTGGAAAGACGAACAGCCATGCCGATCTTAGCGAATGTACTTATCGAAGCTAAGAAAGGACAGCTCGTTTTAACAGCAACAGATTTAGAAGTTGGAATTCGAGGAAGTTATCCTGCGGTAGTTGTAAAAGAAGGAAGTCTCACTGTTCCAGCTAGAAATCTCTATGACATTATTAGAGAGACTCCGGAAGGGAAAATTTCTTTTAGAAAAAAAGAGAACTTTTGGGTTGAAATTACTTCTGGAAAAGCTTTATTTAACATTGTAGGCTTGTCTTCAGAAGATTATCCAGCCATTCCTAATTATAAGGACAAGAAGTTTTTTGAAGTAGAACCCCAAGATCTTCAAGAAATGATCTCAAAAACAATTTTTTCTGTCTCTAGTGATGAAACGCGCTATCATCTCAATGGAGTTTTCTTTGAAAAGCCTAAAAAAGCAGGAGATATGGTTCGAATGGTTGCTACCGATGGACATAGACTGAGCGTGGTGAATAAGCATATGGAGTTTTCTAAAGAACTTTCCTTTACGCGGGGAGTCATTATTCCAAGAAAGGGACTCAGTGAACTGAAAAAACTATTGGAAGAGGGAGAAGGCAAATATCAAATAGGATTTGACACAAGTAACGTTATTATTAAAAAGGAAAAGGCTGTTTTATTTATTCGGTTGATTGAAGGAGAATATCCAGACTATGAACAAGTGATCCCTCCAGCCAGCAAAAAGAAAATAGTTTTGAATAGGGAAAAGTTTCTAGGTGCTTTAAAAAGAATTTCTCTTCTCTCAAATGAAAGATCCAAAGCGATAAAACTTACCGCTAAAGAGAACATTCTAGAAATTTCTACGAGTAATCCGGAAGTAGGTGAAGCTAAAGAAGAAGTCGAAATTTCTTATAGTGGGCCTCTCATTGAAGTGGGATTTAATGCGAAGTATTTTATTGATATTTTAAATGCAATGGATGGAGACCAAGTGACGATAGAGCTAAACGATAAGTTAAGTCCAGGAGTGATGAAGGCCGTAGGGGACGATAATTACGTCTGCGTAGTTATGCCCATGAGAATTTAATTTTTTCATGCGATTGTCGCACCTTTCTCTTTTAAATTTTAGAAACTATGAAAAAGAAGTCCTTTCTTTTTCTTCAGATACAAACATTTTCGTAGGGAATAACGCTCAAGGGAAAACAAACGCGCTGGAGGCCATCTATCTTCTAGCTACCCTTCAAACCTTTCGTCCCGCAGAAAATAAAGATCTTATTCAGTGGGAAAGAAAAGAAGCTGCCATTGAAGGAATTTTTCAAGAAGAAGAAACTCAACAAAAATATAGCCTCCACATAGACCCCCTGGGGAAAAAACCTAGAATTAATGACAAGGTGATTAAAAAAACATCAGAATATTTTGGATTAGTTCATGTAATTTGTTTCTGTCCCCTAGATTTACAAATCTTGCAAGGTGCTCCAATGTTGCGCAGAAGGTACTTAGATCGCTCTCTATTCAACTTTGATCCATCTTATGCTGTTCTTATTGGAAACTATTACAGAGCTCTTTTACAGCACAATGCGGCCCTTAGGATTGAAAATGAAGAAATGATAGAAATTTGGAGAGAAAAACAACTTTCTTTGGGGGCCAAAATTCTTTTAAAACGCTTGCAATTTATAGTGAAATTAAATACGCTGACATCTTATTTATATAGGGAAATTTCTGGGTCTAATGAGGAGGTTTTTGTTCAATATGATTCAGAAATAAAACATAAGAATATTATAGACTTAAGTGAAGGAGATCTTTTAGAGGTCCTAAAAAACAGGCAAAAAGAGGTTTTGGGTTTAGAAAAAAGACTAAAAAGAAGCATAGTGGGTCCTCACAGAGATCAGTTCTCAGTTTTTGTTTCAGGAAAAAATCTTAGAGTTTTTGGATCTCAAGGAGAGCAACGAACAGCTATTTTAGCTCTAAAACTATCAGAGCTTGTAGCCATGGAAAAAGAAAAAGAGATAAAACCCCTTTTTTTATTAGACGATATAGCGTCTGAATTAGATGAAAAAAGAAAAGAATATTTATTTCAAGCACTTAAGCAAAAAAACACACAAGTATTTGTTACAACAACAGATGTCAAAAATTTAAAAACAGGAGACCAGGAAAAAACACTTTTTAAAGTTGAAAATGGGAAAATCCAATCTCAATAATGGGGGAAAATGTGCCAGCAGAAGTAAACAAACCTAGCTCAAAGTATGACGCCACACATATTAAGGTCTTAGAAGGGCTAGATGCCGTTCGAAAAAGACCGGCCATGTATATTGGAGACGTCTCTGTCCGGGGGCTCCACCATTTAGTGTACGAGGTTGTAGACAATAGTGTTGATGAGGCTTTAGCAGGTTTTTGTAAAAATATTCATGTTACAATTCACGTAGATAATAGCGTTACGGTTGAAGATGACGGGCGAGGCATTCCCACCGACATGCACGACACCCAAAAAAAATCAGCAGCCGAAGTAGTTATGACGGTCCTTCATGCGGGAGGAAAGTTTGATAATTCCTCGTATAAGATCTCAGGGGGGCTTCATGGGGTTGGAGTTTCTGTTGTTAATGCCCTTTCAGAAATTTTAAATCTAGAAATTTGGAGAGATGGAAAAGTTTACACGCAAACGTATAAAAGAGGAAAGCCTGTTGCGCCCCTCAAAGAAACTGGAACCTCTAAAAAAACAGGAACGCTCATTACCTTTAAAGCCGATTCTGAAATTTTTGAAAAAGTAGAATATAGCCTTGAAACTCTTTCTCAGCGACTAAGAGAACTTTCTTTTTTAAATCGAGGTTTAAAAATTACAATTGAAGATGAGAGGACTGATGATAAACAAGAGTTTTTTTATGAAGGAGGGATTGAATCTTTCGTTGAGTTTTTAGGAAAAAAAAGAAAACCCCTACATCCTAAGCCCATTTATTTTTCCGCCAAAAAAGACAATGTCGAAGTAGAGGCCGCTTTTCAATATAACGATAGCTACAACGAGGTAATGTGTTCTTATGCGAATAATATTAATACGATTGAGGGGGGAACTCACCTGGTAGGCTTTAAGACAGCGCTCACACGAACGATTAATAATGCTGCGCAGGCTTTGGGACTTTTAAAAGATATCCCAGATGGCGTAACGGGAGACGATGTCCGAGAGGGGCTTGTCGCTGTGATTTCTGTAAAACTTTCTCAGCCTCAATTTGAAGGCCAAACCAAAACAAAACTAGGAAACAGCGTTGTAAAGGGATTGGTTTCTCAGCTGACCAATGATAAGCTTTCTTCTTTTTTTGAAGAAAATCCAGCTGTCTCTCGAACCGTAACTCAAAAAGCAGTGGATGCGGCTCGGGCCAGAATTGCTGCCAGGAAGGCACGAGATCTAACGAGAAGAAAAACAGCGCTTGATTTTGGAGGACTTCCTGGAAAAATGGCAGATTGCCAAGAACGCGATCCTTCTTTGAGCGAGCTTTTTCTTGTGGAGGGCGATTCGGCCGGAGGCTGTTTTTCTAAAGATACCCAGGTAGCGCTTGTTGATGGAAGGAATTTAAACTTTGAAGACCTAATTTACGAAGACCAGCTTGGCAAACAAAACTATTGTTATACGATTTCTAAAGATGGACACGTTGCCATAGGACAAATTAAAAACCCCAGATTAACAAAAAAAGAATCTCGTGTTGTTAAAATTATTCTAGATAATAACGAAGAGATTACGTGTACCCCAGATCATAAATTTATGCTTGCAGATGGTTCTTACAAAGAAGCTCAGCAGCTAACCCAGGAAGATTCTTTAATGCCACTCAACACCCAACTCTCAAGAATTGGCAGAAGAATAACGATTGATGGCTATGAAATGGTTTTTGATCCATCTGATAAGCGGTGGGTTTTTACGCATGTGCTTGCCGACAAATATAATATAGAAAATGGAATTTATTTAAATGCTGCTGCTGGCCACCGCCACCATAAAGACTTCAACAAATGTAATAACAACCCAGATAATATTATAAGGCTTTCTAAAGAAGAACACTTAGAGGTTCACAGAAGGCTTGCGCGCCTAACTCTACACAGGCCAGAAGTTAAGGCAAAATCAAAAAAAATAAGACAGACAAAAGCTTATCGAGAGAAGATTAGAATGATTATGCTGAAGCCTAAAATGAGGTACCTGCTCAGTGTGCGAGCAAGGGCACAATGGGAAAGCGCGGAACATAAACAATATATGAAAGAAAAGTTTCTTGAGTTTTATCACTCCAATGAAAACTATAGGGAAGAAAATAATCTGAGGCTTAATGAAGTTCAAAAGGAATATTGGTCTAAAGAAGAGAACAGAAAAGCTCAAGCTAAAAAAGTCAGACATTTTTTTGAAGACAATCCCAAAAGGAAAGAAAAGCTCTCAGAACTAGC
>JACPSU010000115.1 GCA_016193105.1 Deltaproteobacteria bacterium
CAGTTACTAGAGAAGGCATTGAAGCTCTCAAAGAAGAAATTCGAAAGCAAACCCCCTCCATTTTGGCTCAGGCCAGAGCTAACCAAAACCTTCGAATTCCTATTGATCGTGTTTTTTCTCTGTCTGGATTTGGAACAGTGGTGACAGGGCCGCTTCTTTTTGGTTCTGTATCTTTAGAAGAAGAGGTGGAGATTTTTCCCATTGGAAAAAGAGCTTTTGTCAGGCGACTTCACGCCTATGGGAAAGAGATCTCCTCTCTTCAAGCCCCCAGTCGTGTGGCTTTGAACTTAAGAGGGATCTCTCGAGAAGAGCTCAAGAGAGGGAATATGATTGGCACCCCCCATGCCTTTAAACCTATAACGAAAGCCACGGCACAGGTAAAATTTTTAAAGGAAAATCATACTCTTTCGGAATGCATTTTTCATAGTGGCACCACAAAAACGACAGTTTGGATTAAAAAAGATCCTAAGAGTGAAAAGTATTTTTTAAAATTCTTAGATCCATTGATTTTACAGCCAGGGGATCCTTTTATTTTACGCACACACACGACCCTTGGAGGAGGAAAAGTTCTAAATATCGCTCTAGAGCAAGTTAAACTCAAACAACTCTCACAAGAACCCTCTAAGGAAAAGATTGCGATTCAGGCTCAAGAAATGTTGAAATACTGTTATACTTTTTGGAATGAGTCTTTACAGCCTTTAGAAATTGAAAGTCTTAGACCAAAATTAAAATATACAGCAGAAGAGTTCCATCTTGTTTTGAGATATTTGGTAGATCAAAAAAAAGTGATTCGGCTTCCAAAGGGGCTCTATCTTCCCTATGAACGTTATGAGGGATTAAAAGAAAAAATGAATCAATTTTTTAAAACGCATTCTGAGCTTCAAGTGACCGATGTAAAAACACTTTTTGGGCTGAGTCGGAAACATGCTATTCCTTATCTTGAGTTTTTTGACCAAGAAAAATGGACCCTTCGAAAAGGAGATGTCCGCCTTCCCTGGCAGCTCACACAGACATAGGTTTTAAGATGACATCTTCTCTGTCATCCCCCTCCTCCGACTTGATCAGGGGATTGACCGGGGGATCTGGTCTTTCTTTCAGGATATTTTAAAGCCTACATACTTTCACTCAATAACGACAATTTTTGCACTTGACTATCGTATCTTTTAGGATACAATTAGTATTAAATGAATGTCATTCCTCGCGAACTGGTTGAATACGAAACAGAGAATGGCAGGTGTCCCTTCTCTGAATGGTTGGACGGATTAAAAGATATAGCTGCTCGTGCCATTATTCGTAAGCGGTTAAACCGGATTCGAATAGGAAACTTTGGCAATACAAGATCTGTTGGAGAAGGAGTTTTTGAGTTCAAAATTGATTTCGGCCCTGGTTATAGAGTTTATTACGGATTGGATGGAGATACTTTTGTGGTTCTCTTGTGTGGAGGTGATAAAGGCTCCCAAGATAGAGACATTCAAAAAGCCAACGAATATTGGCAAGATTATAGGAGGTAAAACATATGCCTAAAAGAACAAAAAAATATGAAGAATCCTTAATTGAAGCTTTAAAGGATCCCAAAGAAGCAGCAGCATATTTAAATGCCCATCTTGAAGAGGCAGAAGAGGAAGATGCCGAAGAGCTTTTTTTAATAGCCCTCCGTGATGTAGCAAAAGCCTATGGGATGACTGAGATTTCAGAAAGAACGGAATTGGGACGAGAAAGCCTCTATAAAGCACTTTCTGAATCTGGCAATCCTAAACTAAGAACCCTGTGGATATTATTTAATGCCGTTGGTCTTCGTTTAATGGTAGAACCTAAAAAGAAAGTTGCAAGTCGATAATTTAGAAAAAGAAACAATGAAGAAGATTAGATGTATCATGCATGCGGATTTTGAAACGCCAGGTGTTATTCTTGATTGGTGTAAGAATAATAATGTTTCGATGACCATAGAAAAACCTTATAAAGGTGAAAGTCTAAGTGATCACGACTTTGATTTTCTTATCGTTATGGGAGGCCCTCAAAGCCCATTAGAAGTAGAAAACTTTCCTTATTTGAAAGATGAAATTGAATTAATCAAAAGAGCCATCAATTCTCATAAAACAATTCTGGGTTTTTGTTTAGGAGCCCAATTAATAGGCGAAGCCTTGGGGGCAAAAACGGAGCGAAGTCCAAATAAAGAAATTGGTGTTTATCCTATAACACTTACTGAAGATGGTAAAAAAGATCGCTTGTTTCATGGATTTCCTGAAACATTTGATGCAATTCATTGGCATAATGATATGCCAGGTTTGACGCCGGAAAGTAAGATCTTAGCACACAGTGAAGGGTGCCCCAGACAAATCGTAAAATATAAACACAATACTTATGGTATTCAGTGCCATTTTGAAATCAATAGAGCTTGCATGGAGGTTTTAGTTGCTGCGTGTCCTAAAGACTTGACTCAAGGCAAATATGTCAGGAGTAAAAATGAATTATTACGACATAATTATTCAATCATAAATAATTATATGTTCGCCATTTTGGATCGTCTTGCCGAGAAACCTAACTAAGACAGTGTCTATTTCGACTTGGACATATTCTGTGTTTAATTCTCAATACCATCCAAATAAGCGGGTAATAACTTAGAAATATATTTTATAATAGAGGGGATCCCTGAGATATTTTAGAGATCTCAAGGGATCCCGTTCATTTTACTTTTTCTTTTTTGCTTCTTTTTTCTTTTTAAAATCGATCGATGCC